>NZ_JBITBT010000001.1:569645-836897 GCF_044452505.1 Amycolatopsis sp. NPDC051903
CGTACCGTGTGGAAGGCGGCCCGAACCGTTCACTGGAACGCGGGAGACCCGAACCGTGGTGGAAGGGCGACCCGAACCATTGCCTGAGCCCGGCGGCTCGAACCGCTGCTTTAACGGCGACCCGAACCATTACTTGAATGCGGCGGCCGAACCGCCGCTCTAACGGCGACCCGCACCGCTGCTACAACGCAGCCACTCTGACCGTCTATTATGGATAGTTATCTCCATCCTCGGACCAACAGTAGCCCGCGCTCCATCGCAATCCACCTGATCGCCCGCGACAAGCCCTGGCCCTCCCTGATCCGAGCAACCCAACCGCAGAACCCACCGCCTCCCAGCGCTCACCGCCCCGACCGGCACGACCGGTCCCCTCAGCCACGGAGAGGGCGAAAGAACTCGCGGATCTCGGTGACCAGCTCTTGCGGACGCTCCAGCGCAGCGAAGTGCCCACCGCGGTCGAAAGCGGTGAAACGGGTCAGGTTGTACGCGCGGCGCACCCACTCCTCAGGCGGGGTGAAGTTGTCGTGGGCGAAGGAGGCGAAGCCGGTCGGGGTGGCGACGTAGCCCGGGGTGTTCGCGCCCAGCATGCCCTCGGTGCGCATCGTCTCGTAGTACAGGCGCGCGGCGGTGGCGCTGGTGTTGGTGAGCCAGTGGAGCGTGATGTCGGTGAGCAGCTCGTCCTTGCTGAAGACGGATTCGACGTCACCACCGCAGTCACTCCACGCGCGGAACTTCTCCACGAACCAGGCGGCCAGCCCGGCGGGGGAGTCGGCCAGCGCGGCCGCGAGCGTGGCGGGGCGGGTCCCTTGGAGCTGTGCGTACGCGCCCTGTTCGGAGAAGAAGTCCTCGGCCTGCGCGCGGAACGCCTCTTCGGCGGGCGTGAGCGGCGTCGAGTCGAGCACGGGCGTGGCGCCCATCAGGTTGAGGTGGATGCCGGCGACGTGGCGCCCGTGGTCCCGCCCGAGGCGGCTGGTGATCTGCGCGCCGAAGTCGCCGCCCTGTGCGCCGTAGCGGTGGTGGCCGAGCACCTCGGTCATGAGCCGGTTGAACAGCGCCGCGATCGCCGTCGGGTTCATCCCGGGCGTGCCGGGGTGCGGCGTGAACCCGAAGCCGGGCAGGCTGGGCGCGACCACCTCGAACGCGTCGGCCGGGTCGCCGCCGTGCGCCGCGGGGTCCGTCAGGGGGCCGAGGATCTTGTGCACCTCCCAGAACGAACCCGGCCAGCCGTGCGAGAACAGCAACGGGAACGGACGCGGCCCCACCCCCTTCGCGTGTACGAAGTGGACGGTCGCGCCACCGACGTCGGCGAGGAACTGCGGCATCGCGTTGAGCCGCGCTTCGGCGGCGCGCCAGTCGAACTCGTCGCGCCAGTAGTCCACGAGCTGGGCGACGTACCCCGGCGGGGTGCCGTGGGTCCATTCGCTCCCGGATAACGCGGGCGCGAAGTGGGTTCGGGCCAGGCGGTCCTTCAGGTCGGTGAGCTGCTCGTCGCTGGTGGTGCTGCGGAACGGACGTACCACGTCCGCCTCCTTTCTCGATCTTGCCTCGAGCATGCGACGGCGGGGCCTCGATGGCTGGCAGGAAAACGGCATCAGTCTCGGTTTCGCGTGGGCGCCACTGATCGCCACCAGGCGTTACCGGATTCCGTGAGAGCCGCCGCCTCGCGCGTGCATGGCTCGACCGAGCGCCGGCACACCAGACCGCCACGACGATTCGGCTCGTGACTGCACGCTCGCCTGCGATGTGGTGGCGGCCGTGTCCTCGCCTGGTCACACACCTTCAGCCGCGCACCACGCGGCTGTTGTGCGACCCTGACCGGCCGGACGAAAACCCCCGCCCTCCCAAGGGGGGCGTCCCATCTCCATCCTACCGGCCACCCCCGACGAAACCGGTGATCAAGCCGCGCGGGGGCTGAGCTGTCCACAACTCGGCCGCCCTGTGGACAAGGCCGGGCCGCGGCTTGACAGGCCCGCCGGATCCGGGTGTACTTGACGGTGTCGAACAAGTGTTCGACGCAGGGGTATCGGAGCCGCCTTCCCCGCGGTGTGCCGGTGCTCGTCCCGTGGGGCTCTGGCCTGGGCCTGCGGCGGGGTGGGGCCGGCGTGTGCGCGGAGGGAGGTGCGTGCGGTGACGGCAGTGGTGGAGCCGGTGGCTCGGCTCGCTGCGTTGCCCGGCGTGAGCACGGCGAGCCGGGTGGCGGAGCGAGCCGAGCACGCCAGGACGACGGGAAGGGTGCTCCCGGTGTCCGCGGCGCTGGCCGGCCTGCTGCCCGACGCGGGGCTCCGGCGCGGGAGCACCGTGGCGGTCCACCGCTCGACGTCGCTGCTGCTCGCCCTGCTCGCCGAGGCCACCGCCGCCGGGTCGTGGGCGGCGGTGGTCGGCGTGCCCTCCCTGGGCATCGCCGCGGCGGAGGAACACGGGGTTGACGTGGCGCGGCTCGCGCTGGTGCCGCGGCCGGGCGCCGAGTACCCGGCCGTGGTCGCCGCCCTGCTCGACGGCGTCGACCTCGTGGTCACCGAACCCCGTTCCGTCCGTCCGCCCGTCGCCCGGCGGCTGTCAGCGCGGGCTCGTCACCGCGGGGCCGTCCTGCTCTCCCTCGGCCCGTGGCCCGCGGCCGATCTCGAACTCCACTGCACCCCCGGCCCCTGGGCGGGGTTCCTCGGCGCCGGCGCGGGGTTCCTGCGCGCCCGCGACGCCGAGGTCCGTGCCGGCGGCCGCGGTTCCGCCGCCCGCCCCCGGTCGGCCACCCTCGCCCTCCCCGGCCCCGGCGGCCGTGCCCTCCTCGCCGACCCGGCCCCGGTCCTCCTCCCCGTCCAGCGCCTCGACGGACTCGACGGACTCGACGAACTCGACCCACTCGACCAGGAGGTGGCGGGATGACCCCACCGCGCGCAGCACCGGGACAAAGCCGAAACCCCGCCTCGACCGAACCCCTCACCGTCCACATCAGACACTCCGGAGCGCTCTCATGACCATCGCCCCGGAAAGAACCACCACACTCCCCGCCAGGATGCTCGTCCTCTGGTGCCCCGACTGGCCCGCCGTCGCGGCGACGGCGGCGGCGGGTGCCGCCCTGACCCGGCCCGCCGCGGTGTTCCTCGCCAACCGCGTGGTCGCGTGCACGGCGGTGGCGCGCAGCCGCGGGGTGCGGCGCGGGATGCGGCGCCGCGAAGCCGAATCCCGCTGCCCCGAGCTGGCCGTGTTCGGCGTGGACGACGGGCGCGACGCGCGGCTGTTCGAGAACGTGGCGCGCGCGGTGGAAGAGCTGGTCGTCGGGCTGGAAGTGGTGCGGCCGGGGCTCATCGCGGTGCCCGTGGCGGGCGCGGCGGGCTACTTCGGTGGCGAGCACCCCCTCGCGGAGAAACTGGTGGACCAGGTGGCCGCGATCGCGGGCGTCGAGTGCCAGATCGGGGTGGCGGAAGGGCTGTTCGGTGCGACCGTCGCGGCGCGCCAAGGCGAGTTCGTGCCCGCGGGGGAGACCGCGGAGTTCCTCGCGCCACTGCCGATCACCGAGCTGGATCAGCCGGACGTCGAGCGCAAGGAACTCGTCGACCTGCTCACGCGCCTGGGCCTGCGGACGCTCGGGGCGTTCGCCGCGCTGTCGGAGCGCGACGTGATGTCCCGCTTCGCGCTCGACGGGGTGCTGGCCCACCGCCTGGCGCGCGGCCTGTCCGAACGCCCGCCGCTGCGGCGCACACCGCCGGCGGACCTCACGCTCACGGAGACGTTCGACCCGGTGCTCGAACGCGTCGACGTCGCGGCGTTCCTCGCCAAGAACCTCGGCGCGCGTTTCCACGCGAGCCTCGCCGCTCGCGGCCTCGCCTGCACCCGCCTCGGCATCTACGCCACGACCGAAGACGGCGAACAGCTCGGCCGCGTCTGGCGCTGCGCGGAACCCCT
Source organism: Amycolatopsis sp. NPDC051903 (assembly GCF_044452505.1). Taxonomy (NCBI): domain Bacteria; kingdom Bacillati; phylum Actinomycetota; class Actinomycetes; order Pseudonocardiales; family Pseudonocardiaceae; genus Amycolatopsis; species Amycolatopsis sp. NPDC051903. The sequence goes on from NZ_JBITBT010000001.1 coordinate 573,546, forward strand.
GACGCCCCAAGGCGTCGCCGACCGCGTGCGCTGGCAGTTCGAAGGCTGGCTGCGCGGCGACCGGCGCCTCAGCTCGGGCGTCGCGCGGTTGCGGCTGGAGCCCGAAGAAACCGTCGAGGGCAAGTCCCTGCAGCTGGGCCTCTGGCACGGCGGCAACCGCAGCGAGGACGACGAGCTCACCACCGAACGCGCCGCCCGCGCCTTCGTCCGCGTGCAAGGCCTGCTCGGGCCGGAGGGCGTCGTCACCCCGCTCCTCGACGGCGGCCGCGACCCCGCCGGCCGCGTGCGCCTGATCCCGTGGGGCGACCCGCGTGAACCCGTCTCGCCACCGGACGCCACCTGGCCCGGCCGGCTGCCCGCGCCGTCCCCGGCGACGGTGCTCGAACAACCCGTGCCGGTGCAGGTCGTCGACGAGCAGGGCGTGCCCGTCGGCATCACCAGCCGCAAGCAGCTCACCGCGCCGCCGTGCCGGCTGAGCGTCGCGGGCGGCCCGCCGCGGACGGTGCTCGACTGGGCCGGCCCGTGGCCCGTCGCGGCGAGCCGCCGCGCGGCCGCGCCCCAGCAGGCCCGGCTGCAGCTGCTGCTCGCCGCCACCGGACGCGACGACGCCGACGAAGCCGTGCTCGTCCTGTGCTCCGGCACCGAAACTCCCGTGTGGACAGTGGAAGGGATCTACGACTGATGGACGACGAGACCGAACTCGCCTGGGACGCCTGCGTGCGCCGCGAAACCCCGCTCATCCCGGCGCCCCGCAGCTCACCCGAAAACGATTAGATGGGCTGGAACAACCCGCCCGTCCCGTGGCACGACCTCGCGCGGGCCTTGTCCGGCGAAGCGCCGCCCGGCGACCACGGCGACAGCCCGGCGTGGGGCCGCAAACGCGACGTCTACCGCCGGCCCGCCGACGTGCCGCCGCCGCGCGCCGACGTCGAGTCCGGGCCGCGCGTGCCGTACGCGGAGCTGCACTGCCACTCCAACTTCAGCTTCCTCGACGGCGCCAGCCACCCCGAGGAGCTCGTCGAAGAGGCCGCGCGCCTCGGCCTCGACGCCATCGCGCTCACCGATCACGACGGCATGTACGGCGTCGTCCGCTTCGCCGAAGCCGCCAAAGAACTCGGTGTCGCCACGGTGTTCGGCACCGAGCTGAGCTTCGGCCTGTCCGGTCCGCAGAACGGTGTCGCCGACCCCGAAGGCGAGCACCTGCTGCTGCTCGCGCGCGGCGACCACGGCTACCGCGCGCTGTGCCGCGCCATCACCGCCGGCCAGCTGCGCGGCCACGACGGAGCCGCCGGCGAGCACGCCGAAAAGGGCCGACCCGTTTACGACCTGCGCGCCGTCGCCGAGGAAGTCACCGGCCAGTGCGCCGTGCTCACGGGCTGCCGCAAGGGCGCCGTGCGCTCGGTGCTGTTGCGCGACGGCCCGGCCGCCGCGGCCACGCAGCTGCGGAAGCTCGTGGAACTCTTCGGCCGCGACAACGTGTACGTCGAGCTCTTCGACCACGGCCAGCCCCTCGACACCACCCACAACGACCTGCTCGCCGAGCTGGCGAAAGACTTCGGCCTGCCCACCGTCGCCACCACCGCCGCGCACTACGCGCGTCCCGAACGCGGCCGCCTCGCCGACGCCGTCGCCGCCATCCGCGCGCGCCGCAGCATCGACGACCTCGAAGGCTGGCTCCCCGGCGACGGCGCCGCGTTCCTGCGCTCCGGCGCCGAAATGGCCGATCGCTTCCAGCGCTACCCGGGCGCGGTGCAGCGGTCGGCGCTGCTGGGCGTGGAGTGCTCGTTCAAGCTGGAGCTCCTCGCGCCCGAACTGCCGCCGTTCGACGTCCCCGAAAACCACACCGAGGCGACTTACCTGCGTGAGCTCACGAAGAAGGGCTTCGAGGAGCACTACGCCGGCAAGGAGGCCGAAGCCGCAGCGCGCGCACAGATCGAGCACGAGCTGAAGATCATCGAAGATCTCGGTTTCCCGGGGTACTTCCTCATCGTCTGGGACATCGTGCGCTTCTGCCGCGACCACGACATCCTCTGCCAGGGCCGCGGATCCGCCGCCAACTCCGCCGTCTGCTACGCGCTCGGCATCACCAAGGTCGACCCGGTGAAGTACAAGCTGCTCTTCGAACGCTTCCTGGCCCCCGACCGCGACGGTTACCCCGACATCGACCTCGACATCGAATCGGACCGGCGCGAGGAGGCGATCCAGTACGTCTTCGCCAAGCACGGCCGCCTCAACACCGCGCAGGTCGCCAACGTGATCACCTACCGCGCCCGTTCCGCGATCCGCGACGCCGCCCGCGCGCTCGGCTACTCACCCGGACAGCAGGACGCGTGGAGCAAGCAGATCGACCGCTGGGGCGCGTTGCGCAGCACCGAGAAGGACCACGACCACGACATCCCCGACGACGTCGTGCAGCTCGCGTTCGCGCTCGAAGACTTCCCGCGCCACCTGGGCATCCACTCCGGCGGCATGGTGATCTGCCAGGAACCCGTGAGCCAGGTCTGTCCCGTCGAATGGGCACGGATGGAAAACCGCAGCGTGGTGCAGTGGGAGAAGGAGGACTGCGCCGCGGCCGGGCTGGTGAAGTTCGACCTGCTGGGCCTCGGCATGCTCTCGGCGCTGCACTACATGCTCGACCTCGTCGAGGAGTACAAGGGCGAGCGCGTCGACCTCGCCGACCTGGACCTGGAAGACCAGAACATCTACGGGATGCTCTGCCGCGCCGACGCGATCGGCGTGTTCCAGGTCGAGAGCCGCGCGCAGCTGGCCACGCTGCCGCGGTTGCAGCCGCGCGAGTTCTACGACCTCGCCGTGGAGGTCGCGCTCATCCGGCCCGGCCCGATCCAGGGCGGGTCCGTGCACCCCTACATCCGGCGCAAGCAGAAGCGCGAGACGTGGGACTACGACCACCCGCTGCTGGAGAACGCGCTGTCCAAGACCGAGGGCGTGCCGCTGTTCCAGGAACAGATGATGCAGATCGCTCTCGACGTCGCCGATTTCACCGCCGCGGAGGCCGACCAGCTGCGGCACGCGATGGGGTCGAAGCGTTCGGAACGCAAGATGGAGCTGCTCCGGCACCGGTTCGTCGCCGGCGCCACGGCCAAGGGCGTCGACGCGGAGCTGGCGGAGAAGATCTTCGTGAAGCTCAAGGCGTTCGCCAACTTCGGCTTCCCCGAGAGCCACGCGCTGAGCTTCGCGCACCTGGTGTTCGCCAGCGCGTACTTCAAGTACTACCACCCGGACGCGTTCTGCGCGGGGCTGCTACGCGCGCAGCCGATGGGCTTCTATTCGCCGCAGTCGCTGGTCGCCGACGCGCGCCGGCACGGCGTCACGGTGCTCGGGCCCGACGTCAACCGCAGCCTGCCCCACGCGACGCTGGAACCGTTGCCGGACAGGGGAAAGCTGCACGCCGTGCGCACCGGGCTCGGCACCGTGCGGCTGATCGGCGACGAGCCGGCGACGAAGATCGTGGCCGAACGCGACGCAAACGGGCCGTACGCGAGCATGTCCGACCTCGCCCGTCGCGTGCGGCTCACCGCGCCGCAGCTGGAAGCCCTCGCCACGGCCGGCGCCTTCAGCGCGTTCGGCGGCGACCGGCGCCAGGCGCTGTGGTCCGCGGGCGCCGTCGCACACGACCGGCCGGAGAAGCTGCCGGGCACCGCTCCCGGCGTCGACGCCCCGACGCTGCCGGGCATGGACGCCCTCGACGTCGCCGCCGCGGACGTGTGGGCCACCGGCCTCTCGCCCGACAGCTACCCGACGGAGTTCGTGCGCGACCACCTCGATTCCCTGGGCGTCGTCCCGGCGTCCGGCCTGCTCGACCTCGCCAACGGCGCCCGCGTGCTCGTCGGGGGAGCCGTGACGCACCGCCAGCGCCCCGCGACGGCCGGCGGCGTCACGTTCATCAACCTCGAGGACGAAACGGGCATGGTCAACGTGATCTGCACGCTCGGGCTGTGGCAACGCTTCCACCGCGTGGCGCGCGCCAGCTCCGCCCTGCTCGTGCGCGGCGTGGTGGAGAAGGCGGACGGCGTGGCGAGCGTCCGCGCGGAGAAGCTGGAGACGATGCCCTTGCGCATCAAGGCGAAGTCCCGCGACTTCCGCTGACCGCCGCGGGTGATCGGCGCCGGTGACACGCTCGCTATGATGGGCCGATGAGCAGGCCCGTCGAGGAGATCGAGACCGGCGAGGACTACCGCGACGCCGTGCTTTCCGGGCAGTGGTGGGAAAAACGGAGCTTCTCCGGCTGCGACTTCACCGAAGCCGACCTGCGCGACCTGCGCACCCGCGGCTGCACGTTCGACAACTGCGACTTCACCAAGGTCGACCTCGCGGGCTCGCGCCACGACGCCTCGGCGTTCCGCTCGTGCACCTTCGACCGCGCCGTCCTCGCCGACAGCCGCTGGTCGGCGTGCTCGCTGCTCGGCTCGTCCTTTGTGGACTGCCGCTTTCGGGGGATCGCCCTCACGGACTGCGACCTGTCGCTCGCGTCCCTGGCCCGCGGCCGCCTGCGCAAGCTGCACCTCTCGGGCCTGCGCATGCGCGAGGTCAACCTCACCGAGGCCGACCTCGCCGACACCGACCTGCGCGACTCCGATCTCACGGGCGCCCGCCTCCTCGGCGCCAAACTCCCCGGCGCCGACCTCCGGGGCACCCGCCTCGACGCGAACGCCCTCGTGCAGGCCGACCTGCGCGGCGCCTACGTCGACGTCGAGACGGCGATCGGCTTCGCCGCCGCACACGGCCTCATCGTCAAGTGACCACCGCGCGGTTGTCGCCCGGTGCCTCCGGCGCGATCCGGCGGTTCGCGGGGTGGGTGGTCGCGCGCGGATCGGTCGGGCACCCGCTCCTGGACGGCATCGAGTACCGGCAGACGCCGGCCGATGAACCCACCGCGAGGGAGACCCTGTTCGCGATCTTCGCGAACGTCCTGGAACTCGGCGAAGACGGCGAGCCCCTCAACGAGCAGCACGCCGAACGCCGCGCGGCGACGTGGTTGTTCCGGTACTGCACCGGCCGGCTCCCGGAGGGCGAGCCGCCGCTGGCGGGCTGGGAAGCCGAGCTCTACTGAGCGGTTGCCTTCGAGTCAGTCTTCGTCGAAGGGCTGATCGCCCCACCGGAACCACGCTTCGTCCCCTTGGACGTGGAGGAGGAATTCGGGCACCGGGCCGCGTGGTGACACGAGGCTCATCGATGCCGTGATGCGTTCCCAGATCCGCTCCCAGGCGTCGTAGTTGTCTTCCAGGCCGGAATCCACCAAGGCGAGTTCCTCGTCGAACAGAGGCTTGACCTCGGCGAACGCGGGCTGCGGCTTGAACCTGCCGAAGTGCCAAGCCATGTCGGCGTTCTCGAGCACGATCTCGCCGAGGAGTTCGTCGCCTCGGACCAGTCGCCACACCGCTTTGTCGAGCGAACTCATTCCCTGGTCCACCTTCGCGATTGCCTGCTCACGGACGTAGACGGTCGCACACGCCCCTGACATTTCTGCCTCAATGAGTGCGGTGCCGGCTGCCGGACGCTGGTGACCAGCTCAGCACCAGCGTCCGGACGCGGCTGACCCGACGGCAGCACCCGCGCGGCTGTCGTGAACACCCGGTGAACCCGCACGAGGACGATCGGGCGGTCCTGGCCAGCGAGCCACTTCCGCCGAAAGGAAACCGGGGCATGATGGGCGGCGTGCAACCCGACGACGTGATCCGCGCGTACCAGGCGTTCTTCGCAGGCGAGCAGCGTGAGCTCGACATCGTGGGCTTCTTCCGCGACGTTGCCGCCACCGTGCCCGCGTACCGGAAGTTCCTCGCCGCGCACGGGATCGACCCCGCGAGCATCCGGAGCGAGGACGACTTCCGCCGGTTGCCGCTGACGTCGAAGGCGGCCTACCAGAGCCGGTACGCGCTGCCGGAGCTGTGCCGTGGCGGGCGGCTGGATGCGTGCGACATGATCGCGGTGTCGTCCGGTTCGTCGGGCAGCCCGACGATCTGGCCGCGGTCGCTGGCGGACGAGCTGCACATCGCCGAGCGGTTCGAGCAGGTCTTCCGCACGTTCGGCGCCGACGAGCGCAGCACGCTCGCCGTGGTGTGCTTCCCGCTGGGCACGTGGGTCGGCGGGCTGTTCACGACGGCGTGCGTGCGGCACCTGGCCGCCAAGGGGTTCCCGATCACCACGGTCGCGCCGGGCAACAACAAGGCCGAGATCCTGCGGGTGCTGCCGGAGCTGGCGCCGCACTTCGACCAGGTCGTGCTGCTCGGTTACCCGCCGTTCGTGAAGGACGTGGTCGACAGCGGCGACAGCTGGGCCGGTCTCGCGGTGAAGATGGTGTTCGCCGGCGAGGTGTTCAGCGAGGAGTGGCGCGACCTCGTCGCGGCGCGCGCGGGCGTCGCGGATCCCGTCAGCGACATGGTTTCCCTCTACGGCACGGCCGACGCGGGCGTGCTGGGCACGGAGACGCCGACGTCCGTGTCGATCCGCCGCTTCCTCGCCGCCCGGCCGGAGCTGGCTCGTGAGCTGTTCGGCGAGTCCCGCCTGCCGACACTCGTGCAGTACGACCCGGCCAGCCGCTTCTTCGAGGCGGACGGCGCCACCCTGCTGTTCTCCGGCGACAACGGCGTGCCGCTCGTCCGCTACCACATCGCCGACGAAGGCGGCGTCGTGTCGCACGCGGAGATGCTGGAGTTCTGCGCTGCCAACGGGTTCACGCCCGCCGCCGGTCCGGACCTGCCGTTCGTGTTCCTCTTCGGACGGTCGCTGTTCACCGTGTCCTACTTCGGCGTCAACATCTACCCGGAGAACGTCACCGTCGGCCTCGAACAGCCCGGCGTCAGCGACTGGGTCACGGGCAAGTTCGTGCTCGAGACCTACGAGGACACCGACCGCGACCGCCGGCTGCGCATCACGGTGGAGCTCGCGCCCGGCCGCGAAGGCGACGCCGGCGCGCTGGCCACCTCGATCCGCGACCAGCTGCTGCGCCTCAACAGCGAGTTCGCCCACTACGTCCCCGCGGAACGCCAGCTCCCCGAAGTCGTGCTGCGCCCGGCAGGCGACCCCGAGTACTTCCCGGTCGGTGTCAAACACCGCTACACGCGCGGCACGTGACAGGGGCGGGACCCGCAGGCCCCGCCCCTTGCCTTCCGAAGCTCAGTCGATCGGCGGTTCGCCGGGCTCGAGCTCGATCAGGTCACCCTCGGCCAGCAGTTCCTCGATCGACGCCGGCAGCAGGTACGCCGACCCGCCACCGGGCTGGTTGAACCACGGGATCGCGACACCGGCGAGCGTCTCCAGCGGACGCTGCACGCGGTACACGTGGTACGGCCGGTTGATCCACTCCGGCACCAGCGACCGCTCCTCGAACGGCGTGCCCGCCGCGTAGGTCAGGTTGCCGCTCGGGCCGCCGAAGCGGTCGAGCTCGCTGCCGGCCGGCAGTTCGCGCATCTCCTTGCCGCGGAACAACGTCAGCGGCGGCTCACCCGACAACGGCGAGATGGGCCACTGGTTGTTGCCGGAGCCGTTGGCGGCCGCGGCCGCGCGCGGCGCCCCGTTGGCGCGCACCGGCTCCTCACGCCGCGGCGGAGCCACCGGCGCACCCGGCCCACCGAGGCCGGGCCCACCCGGACCGCCAGGCCCTGCGGGTCCACCAGGACCGCCAGGACCACCGGGTCCGGCCGGTCCGCCCAGTGCAGCGGGACCACCCGGCAGGCCGGGCCCGCCGAGCGGCGGAACGGGCGGTGTGAGCTGAGTGGGCGGCGCGGCCGGCGGTTCGCGGCGCTGCGGCGGCTGCACGGGCGGGGCGACCTGCGTCGGCGGGGCCGGCGGCACGGGCGGAGCCGGCGGGGCCGGCCGCGCGGGCGGCTCGTCGTCGTCGGCGAAGAGCTCCTCGGCCGGGGTGAACGACGTCTGCTCCTGCGGCGGCACGTTCTCGCGCGGCCGGACCGGGAACGACCCCGTCGCGATCTCCGGCGACAGCGTCGCCACCACCGGCGGCTTCGGGGCGTCGGCCACGCGGTCCGGCGCCGGCGCGGGCGGCGGCTCCGGCTGCTCCTCGGCGGGCTCGTGGCCGTCGGGGTGCAGCAGGACCTTGCCGAGCATGAACGCGGCGGCGTCGTCGGCGTCGCCGAACACCGCCGGGTTGATCAGCTCGCCGTCGTACCAGCCGACGCGCCAGCCCTCGTCCACCTCTTCGACGGTCCAGCCGCGCTCGGTCGACGTGCCGAGCCGGTACGCGGCCGGCGGCACCTCCAGCTCGTCCAGCCGCGTCTGCAGCTTCGCGAGCACCGGGTCGGCGGGCAGCTCGCGGCGCGGCTGCTGTGGCGGCTGCTGTGGCGGCTGCTGCGTGGCCATCGCTGGCGGGGCCTGCGGCGGTTCGGGCGCCGGCGGCGGGGCCTGCGGCGGTTCCGGACGCGCGGCCCGGACGGAGATCGCGGACTCGGCCACCAGGGGCACCAGGCCCGGCAGACCCTCGTCCGGCGTGATCATCGTGGTCGGCGGGCCCGGGTCGAAGTCCGGTTCCTGGCCGGCGGGCGCACCGGTCTCGCGGTGGTCCTCGTCGGCGTAGTGCTCGTCGTCCTCGAACTGCCGGCCTTCGTAGCGGTTGGCCTGGTCCAACTGGCCGGCCTCGTCGAACTGGCCGGATTCGTCGTACTGACCGTCCTCGAAGTGCTGTTCGTCCTCGAAGTGGCCACCCTCGTCGTACTGCCGGCCGTCTTCGTACTGCCCGCCGTCGTCGAACCGCCGGCTGTCGAAGTGCGACTGGGTGTCTTCGTCGCGGTCGGCCGGCGCGTAGAGCGCGGTGTGCTGTTCGCCGCGCGGCGGGGTCGGCTCGTCGGGGGCCGCTTGCTCGTCGCCGTGCGTGAAGAGCACCGGCTCTTCCTCGTGCAGCTGCTGCCCGGCGGGGTCCGGACCGGCCGCGTCGACGGGTGCGTACAGCGCCGTCTGCTCGGCGTCTTCCTCCGGCGGCGCGGTGTTCGGCTCCACCGGCGCGTAGAGGGCCGTGTGCTGCTCTTCGCGCTGCTGCTGCGGCGGCGCGGTGTTCGGCTCGACCGGTGCGTACAGGGCGGTGCGCTCGGCCGACGGGGTCGAGCCCTGGCCGTTGGACGCCTGGTCGTGGGCCGGTTCGAAGCCCGCGTGCTGCTCGTCGTCGTAGCCGTCGTCGCCCGCGAAGCGGTCGTCGAACTCGTCGTCGTGGTACTGCTCGTCCGCACCCGGCTGGTCGCCGTGCGGGGCCGTGCTGTCGAAGCCCTGGTCGAACGGCGGCTTGGTCGGCTCGTCGTCGGCCTCGGCCGGCGGCGTGTGCACGGCGAGGGGCACGTCGATCGGTGCCGGCGGTTCGGGAGCCGGGGCCGGCGGTGCGGCGGGCGGCGCCGGGGGAGCGGCCTGCTGCTGCATCGGCGGCTGCTGAGGCGGCGGACCCGGCCGCTGCTGCGGCGGCTGCTGGCTGCCGCGCGTGAGGTAGGCGGCGGCGCCCTGCAGCGCCAGGTCGTCGACCTGCGGCAGCTGGAAGCCGTTGGCGCGGATGTGCTCCACGAGGTCCGGCTCGGGCGAAACGCCGTACTGGCGCATGTAGAAGTTCACGGCAGCGGGCCAGATCCACTGGCCGTCGCTGTGGAACGCGACGGGCACGGTCGCCTCGGGCGCCTGCGCGAGCCGGTCGATGTCGTAGCCGCGGTCCTGCACGACCACGGGCGCGTGGTCGAGGTATTCGAGCAGGCGGTCCTGCTCCGCGACGTCGAGGTCGGGCCGGTTGATCACGGGACGGCCCGCGGGACCGATCGTGTCGAAGATGCGCGCGATGCGGAAGTGCGGGCCGGGCTGCTCGGGGCCGAGGCCCGACAGCCGGCGGATCAGCCACTCCGGCACGTTCTCCTCGGTGCGGGGGAACATGCGCAGCTCGTCCTGGTACGCCTGCGGCGGCGGCGCGAGGCGCCACACGGGTTCCTCGCGGTTGTACTCCAGGTTGTAGCTGGACGGGTGATCGAGCTGGTAGCGCGCGTTGAACCAGGTGCCGCGCCCGTCGCGGTACATACCAGCGCGCAGCCGGCCGAACAGCGTCGCGATGTCGTGAGTGGCCACCCAGTCGTGGGCGGCGCCGTCTTCGGTGCGGATGTCGCCCGTCAGCTCGTGGTACCGGCCGACGGCCCGGTACTCCACCGTGACCTTGCGCCAGTCGCGCGGGGCTGCGCGCAGCAGAGCGAGCCCGATCTGCTTGACCAGTGTGTCCTGCTCGGTCGCGTTCAGCTGCGTCGTCGGTTGTGCCACGTGAACATTTTGACTGTTCGCGCGCGCGAACGCACCCCGCATGGGTCTTTTGCCACTCGCGTGCGGTCTGACCTCGGGCGACGCGGGATCTTCAAGATCACCGAGTCCGAGCGGGTTCCGGCGCCGGGGGTGACGAGGAGTCTACGTCGGGTGATCCCGCGCGCCGGGGCGCGACGCGCGGGCCGATCGGGTGGTCCACCGGGCACGCTGCGTGTGCGCCCCGGGCGCGATCCGGGGACGACCGGCTCTTTGCGAGAATGGTCACCGTGACGGCGAAGATTCTGGACGGCAAGGCCACGAAGGACGCCATTTTCGCGGAGCTGCGCCCGCGGGTGGCGGCGCTCGCCGAGCGGGGCGTCGTCCCCGGGCTGGGCACGGTGCTGGTCGGCGACGACCCGGGCTCGCACTCGTACGTGCGGATGAAGCACGCGGACAGCGCGAAGATCGGCGTCAACTCGATCCGCCGCGACCTGCCCGCGGACATCTCGCAGGAGAAGCTGGAGGCCGTCATCGACGACCTCAACGCCGACCCGGCGTGCCACGGCTACATCGTGCAGCTGCCCCTGCCGAAGCACCTCGACGCGAACCGCGTGCTCGAGCGCATCGACCCGGACAAGGACGCGGACGGCCTCGCGCCCACCAGCCTCGGCCGGCTCGTGCTCGGCCAGCGGGGGCCGCTGCCGTGCACGCCGTACGGGATCATCGAGCTGCTCAGGCGCCACGGCGTCGAGCTGAACGGCGCGCGCGTGACGGTGGTCGGCCGCGGCATCACCGTCGGCCGCACGATGGGCCTGCTGCTCACGCGGCGCAGCGAGAACTCGACCGTGACGCTCTGCCACACCGGCACCCGCGACCTCGCCGCCGAGGTCCGCCGCGCCGACATCGTGATCGCCGCCGCCGGCGTCCCCGGCATCATCAAGCCCGACATGGTGGCCCCCGGCGCGGCCGTCCTGGACGTCGGCGTCTCCCACGTCGACGGCAAACTCAGGGGCGACGTGGACCCCGGCGTGGCCGAGGTCGCGGGCTGGCTGTCCCCCAACCCGGGCGGCGTGGGCCCCATGACCCGCGCGATGCTCGTGTCCAACGTGGTCGAGGCCGCAGAACGCGCGGCCGCCGCCTGATGGCCATGACCGCCTCCCGCCACCGCGGCCCCACCGGTAGCGACGGGCCCCGCCCCTCCCGGCCGTGGATCGTGCACGTGCCGTTCGGGGTGGTGGTCCTGCTGTTGCTGGCCGCCGCCCTGCGCATCCTCCAGTACCACTGGCGCGAGGGCGCCGTGCTGGTCGGCGTGGCCCTCCTCGTGGGCGGCCTGCTGCGGGCCGTGCTGCCGGAGGACCGCGTGGGCCTGCTGGCGATCCGCGGGAAGATCGTCGATGTGGTCACGTACGCCGCCCTGTGCGCGGCGGTGTTCTACATCGCGTTGACGATCACGGGTGGGCCTTTCGACATGTCTTCGTGAGGTTTCGGACGGTGGAGTGGCCCCGTACCCGGGTGGCTGGGTACGGGGCTGCTGTCGTTTCCGGGTGCCGGGGCGGCCTGACTGGACCACTCGTGCCGGCTTGTTCGCGGAGCGAACGGTCCTTTCGCGCCGGCCTGGTCCGGGCGGTCCTTTCGCTCTCTTCCCCGGCGCGACTGGACCAGTCGTGTGACTGGTCCAGGGCGCGAACGGTCCCGTCGTGCCCCCGGGCCGGTCCGAGAGGTCCCCTCGCGCCCTCAGTGCGGCCAGACTCGACCTTTCGCGCCGCTGCCGGTGCGCGAGCGGTCCCTCCTCGCCCCCTGCGCGGTCCGAACGGTCCCATCGCGACGTCAACCGGGGGCGAACTCCCCTCAAGCGCCTTTCGGGGCGCCAGCGGTCCGATCGTGCCTCTGCTGATGCGTGACGAGGGGTCCATCGCGCGCCGGCAGGTGCGCGAGCGGTCCCTTCGCGCGGTTGAGCAGCGCGACGGGTCCACTCGCGCTGCGCCGTGAGGCCCGCGACCGGTCCCTTCGTGAATTCCGGATGCAGCGAGTGGACCGTTCGCACGCGGAGGCCATCGCGAGTGGACCGGTTCGCGCACGAAGCCGAGCGCGAACCGGTCCACTCGTGCCACCCCACGTCGGAAGCGAGCGGTCCCCGGACACCAGCGGCCCCGCACCCGAGAATCCGGGGTGCGGGGCCACTGCCGACTCACACCGAAAAGCCAGCCTCAAGAAACCCAAGCCCTACGAAGCCAACGCCAGCTCCCGCTGCTCGTCGGCCCGGGCGTCCCGCCGGTCGAGCGTTCCCGAGACCGCCGCGATGGACAGGCCGAGGACGGCGAGCGTGGCGCCCACCCAGTTGGGCGCGACGAGGCCCAGACCACCGGCGATCACCAGCCCGCCGAGGTACGCGCCGATCGAGTTGGCGATGTTGAAGGCCGACTGCACGGCCGCGGAAACCAGCGACGGGGTCCCGCCGGCCTTCTGCATGATGCGGGTCTGCATCATCGGGCCGATCATGAAGCCCGCGACGCCGACGAAGAAGATCGTGATCGCGGCGCCCACCTTGGAGTGCGCCGTCAGCGTGAAGATCGCCAGCACCACGGCCAGTGAAAGCATCGCGCCGTACAGCGAAGGCATCAGCGCCCGGTCGGCGAGCCGTCCGCCCAGGTAGTTGCCGACGGTCATGCCGACGCCCGCCAGCGACAGCAGCAGCGTCACGTCGGCGGGCGAGAAGCCGGCGACGTCGGTCAGCATCGGCGCGATGTAGGACAGGCACGCGAACACGCCGCCCAGCCCGAAGGTCACGATGGCCAGCGCCAGCCACACCTGCGGACGCCGGAACGCGCCCAGTTCACCGCGCAGCGAAGCCTCTGCCGGGCGGCCCTGGTGCGGCACCAGCTTGGCGATGGCACCGGCGGCCAGCAGCCCGATCACGGCCACCACCCCGAACGTCGCCCGCCAGCCGACCTGCTGGCCCAGGAGCGTGCCGAGCGGCACGCCGACGACGTTCGCCAGCGTGAGCCCCATGAACATCATCGACACCGCCTTCGCGCGGTCACCCGGCTTCACCAGGCTCGACGCGACCACCGCGCCGGCGCCGAAGAACGCGCCGTGCGGCAGGCCGGCCAGGAAGCGGAACGCGATGCCGAAACCCTGGTTCGGCGAGAGCGCGAACAGGCCGTTGCCCAGCGTGAACAGACCCATCATCGCGAGCAGCATCGTCTTGCGCGGCAGCCGCACGGCCACCGCGGTCAGCAGGGGCGCGCCGATGACGACGCCGAGCGCGTAGGCGGAGATGAAGTAGCCGGCGGTGGGGATGTCGATGTGGAAGTCCGCGGCGGCCTGGGGCAGCACACCCATCATCACGAACTCGGTGGTCCCGATGCCGAAGGCACCGATGGCGAGCGCGAGCAACGCGACGGGCACGGCTCTCCTTTCGTGAGAAATCGATTACTCAGCCCGGGCTGAGCCCGTTCTGAAGCGCTTTAGTAAACGGTCAAAAAACAAGACAGCGCCGACGTCGTCGTGCTGTCTCGCACCAGTTCAACCGAACGGGCGGGGTTTGTCATCCCGGTATCCGGGTGAGGCTGTTCACGTAACGCGACCGTCAGCGGCGCGCGGCGAGAACTCCGTCGAGCAGTCCGGGGAACAGGTCGTCGAGATCGTTGCGCCGCAACGAGTTGAACCGGGTCGTGCCTTCCTGCCGGCCGCTGATCACACCGGCCTGGCGCAGGATCCCGAGGTGGTGGGTGAGTGTGGATTTCGTCACCGGCACGTCGAGCCCGCCGCACGACACCTCGGTGTCCGCGGTGGCCAGCTGACGCACGATCGCCAGGCGCACCGGGTCCGCGAGCGCGCGCAGCACGCTCTCGACGGTGATCTCGTCGCGCTCGGGGTGGACGAGCGGGCTCAGGTGCGTGGTGGCGGGCATGCGTCCATAGTACGACGTTCCTCGAAATTGTCAGGGGACGCGTGTACGGTCGTCATCGAACTACGACGTTCGTCGAACCAATCCCGCTTCACCCTTGGGGGCACGTTCATGTCCAGCGCCACTTCCACCGGGAGCTCGCGAAACGCCGTACTGGCGTTCGGGGCCTTCGGGGTCGGCACCAGCGGCTACATCGTGGCCGGGCTGTTGCCGTCGCTCGTCTCCGAGTTGCACGTCTCCGCCACCGCGGCCGCGCAGCTCGTCACGTCCTTCGCCATCGCGTACGCGTTCGGCTCGCCGCTGTTCGCCGCGCTGACCGGCCGCTGGGAACGCCGGACGCTGCTGGTGGCCGCGCTCGTCGTGACCGGCGTGGGCAACCTGTTCGCCGCAGTCGCGCCGGGGTACGGCCCGCTGCTGGTCGCGCGGGTCGTCACGGCGGTCGGTGCGGCCGTGTTCACGCCGGCGGCCAGCGCCGTCGCCGCGGAGCTGACCACGCCGGAACGCCGCGGCCGAGCGGTCGCGATGGTGTTCGGCGGCCTCACGGTCGCCTTGATCTTCGGGGTGCCGCTCGGCAGTCTCGTGTCGCAGCAGTGGGACTACGAGGCCGCGTTCCTGCTCGTCGGCGTGCTGTCGCTGGCGGGCGCGATCGCCGTGCGGCTGGTGCTGCCGCGCGTCGCACCGCCGCCGGCTGTGCGGCTGGCCGAGCGCTTCGCGGTCGCGCGGGACAAGCGCGTGGTCGCGCTGCTCGTCACGACCGTGCTCGCGTGCCTCGGCGCGTTCATGGTCTACACGCTGTCCTCGTCGCTGCTCGCCGCGACGGCCGGTGTCACCGGCGGCACCGTGACCGTGCTGCTGTTCTGCTACGGCATCGGTGGCGCGCTGGGCAACTACCTCGGCGGCCGCGCCGCCGACCGGTGGGGTGCGCGCGTGCCGGTGCTCGTGGTGCTGGCCGGGATGACCGTCGTGATGGCGCTGCTGCCGTTCACGTCGGTGACCGTCGTCGGCGCGGGCGTCACGTTCTTCGTGTGGGGCACGATCACGTGGGCGATCAACCCGCCCATGCAGCACCGGCTCATCGAACTCTCACCCGGGCACGCCGGGCTGGCGCTCTCGCTGAACGCGTCGGCGATCTACCTCGGTGTCGGCCTCTCCGGTGTCGTCGGCGGGGCCGTGCTCACGTCGGCGGGACCGACGGTGCTGCCGGAAGTCGCGGCGGTCCTCGCCGGGGTGGCCGTCGCGGTGATGGCGTTCTTCTGGGAGCCGCGTCGGGCGGCGGTCCGCGAAGAAGTGGCTGTCGGTTAGTCCGGGTTGATCTCGCAGTCGGGTCCGGGGTAGAGCAGAGCTTCGTGCCCGTCGGTGAACCGGACCACGTACGGCGGGGAGCCGTCCGGGCCGCGCACCTCGAGGATCTCGGCGCGCTGCTCGGCCGCTCCCACCGTGCGACCGTGGACCTGGATCTCGTCTCCTACTGTCGCGCGCATGAGGTTTCACCTCCTGGCCTCACAGCGTAAGGGTGGCTCGCGGTCGCGTACAGGCCGTTGTGAAAGGCTGGCCGGGTGGGTGAGGTGCTGGAGGTGGCCGACGGCGTGGGCGGCGAACTCGTGCTCCGCCGTGACGGCGAAGCGCTCGAGGTGATCGAGAACGGCGTGTTCCTCATGGACACCCGCAACGGCGAGTCCGAACGCCTGCTCGTCACCGGTGCCGCCGACCTGCTGGCGCCGGGGGCCCGGGTGCTCATCGGTGGCCTCGGGGTGGGGTTTTCGTTGCGGGCGGCGCTGGATCACCCCCGGGTGGGCTCGGTCGTGGTGGTGGAGCGCGAAGCGGCCGTCATCGCGTGGAACCGCACGGGTCCGCTGCGTGAGGTGCACGGCTCGGCGCTGGCGGACCCGCGGGTGCGGGTCGTGGAAGCGGACCTGGTGCCGTGGCTGGCCGGCTGTGGGGAGACGTTCGACGCGCTGTGCCTCGACATCGACAACGGTCCGGAGTGGACGGTCACACCCGGCAACGCCGCGCTGTACGGAGAGTCCGGAGTGGACGGTCTCGCGCGGCTCCTGCGTCCGGGCGGTGTGCTGGCGGTGTGGAGCGCCGGCGCGGCGCCCGCGTTCACGGACCGGCTGCGGGAGCGGTTCTCCGACGTGCGCGTGGTAGAGGTCCCGGTGCTGCGCGGCGAGCCGGACGTGCTGTGGTTCGCGCGCTCCTGACTGCGGCTGTCGAGGAAAACGCGTCGTGGTGCGACGTGTTCTGCCGCATCCGCGGCGTTTCCGGCGTCTTCGGGCCGCGCGCGTGGACGGCGCCGGCGCGGACGCCGGAGTTCTACCCGGACGCCGTCACCCTCACCGCCGACGCGACGGCGGCCGACGTCCTGCCCTTCGTGGACGCGTCCGCGGGCTGCTCGGTGAAGGACAGCTTCGCGACGCTGGACCTGCCGGGGTTCGGCGTGCTGTTCGAGGCTTCCTGGCTGCACTTCCCGGTGCGGCCTGCGGCGGCGTGGGTTGCGTCGGCTTCGCCGGACCCGTCGTTCGTGCACCTGCACGGCTCGTCCGGCACCGCCATCGCGCACCGCGGCGCGCGGGCGGTGGGCCTGTCGAACGTGACGGGGGCGGACTGGCCGGGCGCCGTCGCCGGCGCGGCCGCCGCCTTCCCCGGCCTGCCGGTCGTCGGCTACGAACACGGCGCCGACCTCGCCGCCGCGCTCGCCTGCGGTGCCACCCGGCTCGGTGAGCTGCGCGTGTGGGTCGCGGCCTGCCAAAATGGCACGCATGACGCGTGAAGTGCACCTGAGCGGCGACGCCGAAGCCGACGAGCTGCTGAGCAACGACCCGGTGGCGCTGCTGGTCGGCATGCTGCTGGACCAGCAGATCTCCATGGAGGTCGCGTTCCTCGGGCCGCGCAAGATCGCCGATCGCATGGGCGGGTTCGACGTGCGGCGCATCGCCGAGGCGGACACCGAGGAGTTCGTGCAGAAGTGCGTCACGCCGCCCGCCATCCACCGCTACGGCGGGTCCATGGCGCGCCGCGTGCAGGCCCTGTGCCAGTTCATCGTCGAAAACTACGACGGCGACGCGGAAGCGATCTGGACCGAAGGCCGCCCCAAGCCGGACGGCCCCGAGGTCCTCAAGCGCCTCAAAGCCCTCCCCGGCTACGGCGAACAGAAGGCCAAGATCTTCCTCGCCCTGCTCGGCAAGCAGTACGGCGTGCAGCCCAAGGGCTGGCGCACCGCCGCCGGCGCCTACGGCGACCGCGGCTCCCGCCGTTCCATCGCGGACGTCGTGAACGCCAAGACCCTCGCCGAAGTGCGGGCGTTCAAGAAGGCGGAAAAGGCGGCTGCGAAGAAGTAGCTGGGACGGGGTTGGTCGGCTGGTCTCCGGTGGCAGCCGTGCCCTGCCGGACGCGATGCGGCCGGCGAGGCGAACCGGGGGCGCTCGTGGGTTGTCCCGGGTCACGATGAGGAAAGTTCCTGCAGGGCCAGCTGACGGCCGTTCCCACGCCGCGGCTGCCACATTTTCGAACCAGTCCCTTCGACCGCGAGACGGCTGCCGCCACCCGCATCAGCCCCGCGGGCCATGGACAACCTGCGAGTCATGGCGCGGATCGCCGCGCGCCCGAACTGCCGCCCGAACAACCGCCGATGAACGAATCCAGGCCCCCGTGTCGCGGCTCGCGAAGCCCGGGCCCGCGAGTCTCCGCTCGCAAGTCCTGCCAGGAAAGTCCAGGCCCGCAAGGTCTCGACCCGGATAGTCCCGGCTCGGATGGTCCCGGCTCGCGAAGTCCCGATCCGCGAAGTCCCGGTCAGTGAAGCTCCGGTCAGTGAAGCCCCGGTCGGCGAAGCCCTGGTCAGTGAAGCCCCGGTCGGCGAAGCCCTGGTCAGTGAAGCTCCGGTCAGTGAAGTCCGGCCCCGCGAAGTCTCGGCCCCGCGAAGTCCCGGCCCCGCGAAGTCCGGGCCCGCGAGGTCCCGGCCACAAATTCCCGGTCAGCAAAGTCAACCGCACCGCCGCGAGCAAATCCCCGCCCGCAAGCAAGCCCCCGCCCAACCACAGGGGGACCGGCCCCGCATCCATTTTACCGCCTCTGAGCTGCGGAAACGTAGGCGATGGCATCAACGGGCCAGTCGTGCCGGGGAAGCGGTCGAGGTGGTGCGGGGTATCGGCCGGTGAGTGGTGGGATCGGGCCGCGCGTGGTCACCGATTGTGGTCAAGGTCGGCGTCTGCCGGGTTCGCCGCGCGGCGCGAGCGGGACATTCGCGCGCGTGGTGTGAAGGGGACCGTCATGCCGCCCAGCCGCCCAGCCGCGCGGCCACGGCCAAGGGGCAAGGCCAAAGGCCAGAGGCCAACGGACTCGGCCAAGGGCCAGCGCCAAGGCGCAAGGGGCAAGGCCAAGGTCAAGGGGCCCGGTCAAGGGGCAAGGCAGCAGCTGCACGTGGGCACCTACGCCGGCGCCCGCTTCCGGGGCCAGAGCGCGCCGCAGCTCGACGGGCCCGGCTTCGCCGCCTTCCGCGGTACGCGGGCCGACGGGACGCAGGCCTGCGCCGACGCCGCCGGCGACACGACTGCCGACTTCACCGTCACGGAGCTCGTCCGGGCCGCCGACGGCACCATCACCGCCTTCGACGCGTCGTTCGTGCTGCGTTGCTCGGGCCCCGCCGGTCCGGTGACGACCGGTGAGGTCCACTTCCACGCCTAGCGCACCGCGCGCACCCCGAACACCAGCCGTTCCCGGCCGGCGAGGTGGGCGGTCACCGTGGTGGCCGACGCGGTGGTGAAGCCGGCCTCGGTGGCCAGGGCGGCGGCTTCCTTTTCGGTACCGGGGATGCGGAAGTCGCGGGGCATCTGGTCGGTCAGGGAGCCCGTCCGCGAGAAGCGCCGCGCCGAGGAGATGCTGAACGCGGCCACGCCGCCGGGCCGCAGGACGCGCCGCCACTCCGCCAGGGCCGTCGCGCCGAGGAAGTGCAGGGCGGAGGCGCAGACGACCGCGTCGGCGGCGCCGTCGGCGACCGGGAGGGGCACGGCGCGGCCCTCGTGCCACGAGATCACGCCGGACGGGTCCAGCGTGGCCGCCTTCTCTCGGGCGAGAGCGAGCATCGCCGGCGAGAAGTCCACCGCGACGATCGAAGCGGGCTTCAGCCGCAGGGCCGCGAAGGCCGCCGCGCCCGTGCCGGTGGCCACGTCGACGAGGAGGGCGGGCGCGTTCGGCAGCGTCGACACGAGGGTGTCGGCCACGAGGGGGTGGAACGGGTCGTCGTCGTATCCGTCGGCGAGGGCGTCGAAGACGTCGGAGTCAGTGGTCACCGGCTCAACCTAGCGGCCCTGACCAGCGAATTTTCACTTCAGCGGCCGGCGCCCGGCGAAGCCGAGGTCGGCGCGGTGGTACCAGGCCAGTTCGGGGTCGCCTTCGAGCCAGCACAGCAGCACGTCTTCGCCGTCGAGCGACGCCGGGAAGTCCACCAGCAGGGGAGCGAAGCCCTTCAGCTCCGCGCCCGTGCGCTGGACGGTCGTCATCAGCTCGTCGAGCCGGGCCTGCGCGGCCTTCCACTCCGGCAGCCCGCCGAGGTCGGTGTCGTGCCCGCCCGGCCGCAGCGACGCGGCGAGCTCGGCGGCGTCGGCGCGCACCCGGATGAGCTCGGCGAGGACCGGCAGCAGCCTGGCGAGCTCGGCGCGTGCCTCCGGCACGGTGAACAGACCCATGTGACGATGTTCTCACCGGGCCTTCACCGCGCGGGCCGCCGCCTCGCGATCGTGGCCGCCAGGCCCGCGCCGACGAGCAGGAACCCGCCCGCGAGCAGGGCACCGGAGAACAGCCACGACGTCACGCCGAACGACAGCCCGCCGCGCGGCAGCACGTCGAGCAGGCGCAAGCCCCACTCCGGCATCGCCAGCGCGACGACGCCCGGCAGCACACCCCACACGAGCCCGCCGAGCAGCGGACCCGACGAAGACCACGCGCCCAGCGCCGCGACCAGCAGCAACAGGATCGCGCCCGCTGCTACCAGGGCGATGCCGAGCGGGTCGCGGCGCGCGGCGAACGCCTCCACCACGATCGTCTGCTCCCGGTAGCCACCGGCCGCGACCAGGCCGAACGCGACGGGCGTGAGCACGAGCCCGAGCAGCCCGCTGACCACGCGGGCCACGGCCCGGCCGCGGTGTGGCTCTTCGAACACCGGCTGCTGAAAGGTGGTGTCCGGGTCGGAGTACGACATAGCGTGACCTCTCGAGTGGCTGGTTCCCCGATGGGATGGTCGCCGGGCTCACCTGGTTCCGCGACCGGTGAACCGGGCCCGTGCCCGCCCGTCGGCGCCGCTGGCGCCGGGTGGAGACTTGACGCCGACCACTTCTGGAACCACCCAGGCCCGGTAAGCAGTACGCTTGTACCGCTACCCACGAGTCGAAGAAGCATCGCGAAGATCCGCGGAAGGAGCACCGCTGCTCATGGCCAAGATCAAGGTCCAGGGCACCGTCGTCGAGCTCGACGGCGATGAGATGACCCGCATCATCTGGCAGTTCATCAAGGACAAGCTGATCCACCCGTACCTGGACGTCAACCTGGACTACTACGACCTGGGCATCGAGGAGCGGGACCGCACCGACGACCAGATCACGGTCGACGCCGCCAACGCCATCAAGCAGCACGGCGTCGGGGTCAAGTGCGCCACGATCACGCCCGACGAGGCGCGCGTGGAGGAGTTCGGCCTCAAGAAGATGTGGCGGAGCCCCAACGGCACCATCCGCAACATCCTCGGCGGCGTGGTCTTCCGCGAGCCGATCATCATGCAGAACGTGCCGCGCCTCGTACCGGGCTGGACCAAGCCGATCATCATCGGCCGGCACGCCCACGGTGACCAGTACAAGGCCACCGACTTCAAGGTCCCCGGCCCGGGCACCCTGACGCTGACCTACACCCCCGAAGACGGCTCCGCGCCGATGGAGTTCGAGGTCGCGAAGTACCCGGAGGGCGGCGGCGTCGCCATGGGTATGTACAACTACCGCAAGTCGATCGAGGACTTCGCGCGCGCGTCGCTGCAGTACGGCCTCGACCGCGCCATGCCGGTCTACCTGTCGACCAAGAACACGATCCTCAAGGCCTACGACGGCATGTTCAAGGACGTGTTCCAGGAGATCTTCGAGGCCGAGTACAAGGCCGACTTCGACGCCAAGGGCCTCACCTACGAGCACCGGCTCATCGACGACATGGTCGCCGCGGCGCTCAAGTGGGAGGGCGGCTACGTCTGGGCCACCAAGAACTACGACGGTGACGTCCAGTCCGACACCGTGGCCCAGGGCTTCGGCTCGCTCGGCCTGATGACGTCGGTGCTGCGCACGCCGGACGGCAAGACCGTCGAGGCCGAGGCTGCCCACGGCACGGTCACCCGGCACTACCGCCAGCACCAGCAGGGCAAGCCGACCTCCACGAACCCGATCGCTTCGATCTACGCGTGGACCCGGGGCCTCGAGCACCGCGGCAAGCTCGACAGCAACCCGGAGCTCATCGGCTTCGCGAACACGCTGGAGCGCGTGGTCATCGACACCGTCGAGAGCGGCAAGATGACGAAGGACCTGGCGCTGCTCGTCGGCGGCGACCAGCAGTGGCAGACCACCGAGGAGTTCCTCGCGACCCTCGACGAGAACCTGGCCAAGCGGATCGCCCAGGGCTGAGCCACCGGCAGAACTGCCTGTCCCACCACCGCGAAGGGGCACCTCGGAGGAGTCTTCCGAGGTGCCCCTTCGTCGTGAACACGGTCTGTCACCGGGGGGTGACGCTGTTGGCGCCTCCGGGTGGTCTGGGCCGGTGGACCTGTCGGGCGGACCCACTCGGTGTCTACCCTGGTCGGGCCGGATTTTTCGGGATTTCGTCGGAGGAGCCAGCCGTGATCCTGGGGTTGTTGCCGAAGAAGACGCTGATCATCATCGGTGTCATCGCCGCAGTGGTGATCCTCTACGTGATCAACCAGAAGGGCCAGGCCGACGCGCAGGGTTCCCCGACGGGGTGCAAGGTCACCGTGACCGCCGACGTCCTCAACGCCCGCGAGACGCCCGACGGCAACGGCAAGATCGTCGGGAAGTACCTCAACGGCGCCGAGTTCGACGCGATGGCGGTGCAGCAGAACGGGTTCCGCGAGGTCGACCAGGGCAAGTGGGTGGCGAGCAACTTCGTGAAGCCGGTCGAAGGGGCGAAGTGCTGACTGGCTAGACGCCGATCAGTTCCAGCGCCACGGTGGCCGCACCCGACAGTGCGGCGATGGCGGCCAGGCCGCGCGCCTTGCGCGGGTCGCGCTTCGCCGCGGCCCGCCAGTAGAGGCCGATGCCGACCACCAGCAGGAGGATTTCGACGGTCATCGAGACCGCCGGGAACCGCCACAGGCCGAAGCCGAACGTCGGCAGGTCGCCCGCGTTGCCGGGCAGGATCGGCAGGTCGGCGCGGTGCACCACGAGGTCGAGCAGCCAGTGGGAGAACGCGACCGCGCCGAGCGTGACCCCCGCGCTCCGGCCGAGCCACCGCGCCGCGACCAGGCCGAACAAGGCCGACAGGACGAGCGCGCCGAGAAGAGAATGCGTGTAGTCGGCGTGGATCACGCCTTCGCCGTAGCCGGTTCCGCCCGACTGGTCGATGGTTTCGACGCCGGTGAGGTACAGCGGGGTGAACACGATGTCGAGCCACGCGGTGGCGAGCATCAGCGTCCACACCGGCGTCAAGGCCGGCCGGCCTTGACGCCGGCCGCGAGCCCGAAGTGCCCGGCGATCATCTGCGGACCCCCTTGCCCGGCCAGGGAAAGCGCGCGTCGGGAATCCCGAGCGCGACGGTGAAGAGCAGCACTGCGATGACGAAGGACATGGTTCCCCTCAGTTCGTTCCGGCGTAGTCGGCGATGCCCCGCACGAGCATCGTTTTCAGGAGCGTGAAGCTGGCGTCGACGTCTTCGGGGCGGCCGAATCCGCCCGAAGCTTCGAGACCGGCGAAGCCGTGCACGGCGGCGCGCAGGCACCGCACCGCGTGCACGCTGCGGGCGTGGTCGAAGCCATACGGGCGAAGCACCGCGAAGGCGACTTCGGCGACACCGTGGGTGGCCTTCGCGAGCTCTTCGTCGGCCTCGTCGGGCGCCGTTTCCAGCGCGGCGACCCGGTGTGGATGCCTTCGCAGGTAGGCGCGATACGCATCGGCGAGCGCCTCGATGGCCTCGCCGCCGGAGCGGCCGGTCGCCGCGCCTCGCAACGCTTCGGTCATCTCGGTGACCACCGCGAGGTCGATGAGCCGCCGGAGGGCGGCGAGACCGCCGACGTGCTTGTACAGCGACGGCGTGGCGACGCCGGCCCGCTCGGCGACCTTGGCGAGGGTGAGTGCGCCGGCGCCGTCGGCGTCCACCACCTCGAGCGCGAGGGCGACGACGGCGTCCGGCGTGAGGCCGGCTCTAGGGGACATCACGGTGGCTAACTGGCATAGCTGAAAAGCTAATAGGCTTAGCCTCTGGTCGTCAAGAGGTGCCGCCGGGCTACAGCTCGAGCGTCAATCCTTCGTCCGCGGCCAGCACTTGACCGCCGAACCCCGCGCGCGCCCGCGCGACCGATTCGGCGCGGTCGGTGCCGGGCCAGAAGTGTGTGAGCAGCAGGGTTTTCGCGCCGGCTTTCGCCGCCGTCCGGCCGGCCTCGGCGGCCGTCATGAGGTGCTCTTCGGGTTCCGGCACCGTCGCCTCGCAGATCAGCACGTCCGCGTCGCGGGCCAGTTCCACGAGCAGCGGCGACGGTCCGGTGTCGCCGGAGTACGCGACGGTGGCGGCCGCGGAACTCAGCCGCACGCCGTGGTTCGGCACGAAGTGGGGCAGCGGGGCCGAAGTGAGCTGCCACGGGCCGACGGCTGCCGGCCCGGCGAAGGTGTGCACGTCGAAGATCGTCGCGGGGTGCGGGCGCGGTTCGGCGGCTTCGAGCCGGCGCAGCACCCCGGGGGTGCAGTGCAGCGGCAGGCGAGTGGTCTCGACCGTGTAGTGCCACGCGCGGCTCAGCGCGGTGAGGTCCGCGATGTGGTCGGGGTGCTCGTGCGTCACGACGACGGCGCCGAGGGCTTTCGCCTCGACGTGCGTGAACAGGCGGGCGGCCGCGCCGTAACCGAGGTCGAGGACGGTGTGGTGGTCTTCGTGCGACAGCAGGAAACCGGCGCACGCGCGGCCGGGTTCGGGGTAGCCGCCGCAGCTGCCGAGCACGGTGAGTCGGGCCATGGCCGCAGTCTGGCACGGAGTTGTCGGGGGTGACGGGTAGCGTGCGCGGGGTGCTGACCGTCTCCACCGTGAACGTCAACGGCCTGCGGGCCGCCGTGAAGAAGGGCTTCGTCGAGTGGCTCGCCACCACGAACGCCGATGTCGTCGCCTGCCAGGAGGTGCGGGCGGAAGCCGCGCAGCTGCCCGGCCACGTCGTCGAGCCGGAAGGCTGGCACGCCGCGCACGCCGCGTCGGCGGTCAAGGGGCGCAACGGCGTTTCGCTCTACAGCCGGGTCGAGCCGGAGGAGGTGCGCGTCGGCTTCGGTGAGCCCGAGTTCGAGGACAGCGGGCGCTACCTCGAGATGCACCTGCCGGGCGTCGTCGTCGCGAGCCTGTACCTGCCGAGCGGCGACGTCGGCACCGAGCGCCAGGACGAGAAGGAGCGCTTCATGGCCGCGTTCCTGCCGCACCTGGTTGAGCTGCGCGCGAAGGCCGCCGCGGCCGGGCGCGAGGTCGTGGTGGTGGGCGACTGGAACATCGCCTACGACACCGTCGACCTGAAGAACTGGAAGGGCAACCAGAAGAACTCCGGCTTCCTGCCCGAGGAGCGCGAGTGGCTCGGCCGGGTCTACGAAGAGGCCGGCTACGTCGACGTCCAGCGGCGCCTGCACGAAGGCCCCGGTCCGTACACGTGGTGGTCCTACCGCGGCAAGGCGTTCGACAACGACTCCGGCTGGCGCATCGACTACCAGCTCGCGACGCCCGCGTTGGCCGCCGCGGTGCGGTCCGTGGTCGTCGAACGTGCCGAAACGTATGCCGAGCGCTGGTCGGACCACGCCCCGGTGACGGCGACGTACGACGTGCCGTTCCCGCGCTGATTCCCCGGCCGGACAAGGAAAAGGGCCCCTCGGCCGCCACCCAGGGGCCCTTCTGGCACCCTCAGCAGCTGAGGTTGCCACCCGGGTCGACGCCCAGGATGCCGGTGAACTTCTGGTACGCGTCGATGCGGCTCTGGACCTGGGCGGGGTTGCCGCCGTTGCACTCGATCGAGCCGTTGATGCTGCGGATCGTCTCGCCGAACCCGCGGCCGTTGACCATGGCGTCGTGCGGGGTCATGGTGCCGGGGCCGGACTGGGTGTTCCAGTACCAGAGACCGGTTTTCCACGAGACGGCCGCGTCGTTCTGCACGAGGTTCGGGTTGTTCAGCAGGTCGATGCCGAGCGCGTCACCCGCGGCCTTGTAGTTGAAGTTCCAGCTGAGCTGGATCGGCCCGCGGCCGTAGTACGCGGCGGTGCCGGCCGGACAGCCGTAGGACTGGCTGGTGTCGCAGTAGTGCGGGTAGTTCGCGGTGTTCTGCTCCACTATGTACACCAGGCCGCCGGTTTCGTGGCTCACGTTCGCGAGGAACGCCGCGGCTTCCTGCTTCTTCACGGTGTCGTTGCCGGAGTTCGCGAAGCCGGGGTACGCGCTGAGCGCGTCGGTCAGTCCACTGTAGGTGTAGAAGGAGTTCCGGCTCGGGAACATCTGGTTGAACTGCGCTTCGCTAACCACGAAGCTCGCCGCCGGGGCCGCTGTCGCCGTGGTGGGGACGAGCACGGCGACGGCCGCGGCGGCGGCCATCCCGACGGCGGTGAGGATCCTTCGGAGAGACATGGGCTCACTCCTTTGTTCGCCCTGAAGTGGTCTACACCAATGAGGTATAGACCACTGTTCAAGCGACCGGAACCGCTTCGAGGTCAAGAAGCCGCGAACAGAGCAACCGAGTTGGTGAATAACTTGCTGTCCGTAATCCGGTGCCGCCGAATGAGTGAATGAGATTCATGTTTCGCGCGAGCCGAGCGACCGGGAGTGGGCGTCACCGGTTCCGCGAGGGCCGTTCGAGCGACCGGTTCCGGCCTCGGTACGGGGTGATCGCTTCGCTGCGGAGCGCTGACCACCGGTGATGCCGATAGTGCGGGGGTGGCCTCCCCGCCTCCCCGGACGGGCGCTAGTCTCGGCGCCCGAGTTGATCAGAACCGACAGGTCTTGACACGCTCGGTAGTTTTTTCACGACAAGGCTCATCCTTACGGGTGAGAGATCTCGCCAGGAACGTCATTTCGCGGGAGGCACTCCGGTGCGCAACCCAGGTCATCTCCTGTTGCGGTCCACGCTGCACTCGGCCCGGTCGGCGACCCTCGTCGTCCTGCCGGCTGTCCTGCTGCTCGCCGGCAGTGGCACGGCTCTGGCCGACGACAACGTCGCCCGCGAAGAGACCAGCTGGGGCGGTTTCGGCATGCTCGGGCCGGTCGGCCTGGTGGCCGTGGCGCTGGGCATCGTCGGCATGGCCCTCGGCGTGTTGCGGCAGCGCCGCAAGGCCCGCGCCGCGCTCGTCACCGCCGCTGCTCCTGCTGTCGTGGCGCCGGAGCCCGCCGTCGCCGATGCCGAGGCCCCCACCCGGCCGCTCGCGCCGGTGCGGCACCCCTGATCGGCCGCGCTCCGGGCCGCTGAGCCCGCCGCTGCCGGGCCCGGCCGCTCGCCGCGGCTCGCGGGTCCGCCACCCCCGACCCGCCCCCGGAGACCTCCCTGTGACCCGCCCCGGCCGAGCCTGGAAGAATCGCCTCGTGTCCGACGAACAGAACGGGCGCCTGCGGGTGCTTTCCGGGATCCAGCCGACGGCCGACTCGTTCCACCTCGGCAACTACCTCGGCGCCCTGCGCCAGTGGGTGCAGCTGCAGGACACGCACGAGACCTTCTACTGCGTCGTCGACCTGCACGCCATCACGGTCGAGCAGGACCCGAAGGTGCTGCTGGAGCGCACCCGTCGGTCGGCCGCGCAGCTGCTCGCCATCGGCGTCGACCCCGACCGCAGCGCGCTGTTCGTCCAGAGCCACGTGCCCGAGCACGCGCAGCTGAGCTGGGTGCTCGAGTGCCAGACCGGCTTCGGTGAAGCCAGCCGGATGACGCAGTTCAAGGACAAGTCGGCCAAACAGGGCGCCGACCGCGCCAGCGTCGGGCTCTTCACGTACCCGATCCTGCAGGCCGCGGACATCCTGCTGTACCAGGCGAACGCCGTGCCGGTCGGCGAGGACCAGCGCCAGCACCTGGAGCTCACGCGCAACCTCGCGCAGCGCTTCAACAACCGGCTGGGCAAGACGTTCGTGGTCCCCGAGCCCTACATCGTCAAGGACACGGCGAAGATCTACGACCTGCAGGACCCGACGGCGAAGATGAGCAAGTCGGCCTCGGCCGCCAACGGGCTCGTCGAGCTGCTCGAAGACCCGAAGCGCTCGGCGAAGAAGATCCGCTCCGCCGTGACCGACACCGGGCGCGAGATCAAGTTCGACGCGGAGAACAAGGCCGGCGTCTCCAACCTGCTGAGCATCTACTCGGCGCTCACCGACCGCTCGATCGCCGACCTCGAGGCGGCCTACGACGGCAAGGGCTACGGCGACCTGAAGAAGGACCTCGCCGAGGTGCTCGTCGAATGGGTCACGCCGCTGCAGGAGCGCGTCCAGTCCTATCTGGACGACGTCACCGAGCTCGACAAGGTGCTCGCACGCGGCGCCCAGCGCGCCCGCGGGGTCGCGGCGGAGACCCTCGCAACCGTCTACGAGCGCATCGGGTTCCTCCCCGCCGCGCGCTGATCAGCCATTTGTCGGGGGACAAAGGTGAAACTGAAAACAGGCGCGTGGCTCCTCGCTGCCTCCGTGCTGGCCGCCGGCTGCGGAACGTCCACTCCGGACACCCAGTCGGCCTCGCCGGTGGGCGACGGCCAGACGACGACGCGGCCCGGGTACGAGGGCGCCACCGATCCGGATCCGGCGCCCGTCAAGGAAAAGGCGAACGCACAGGCCGTGCGGTTCGGCGGCAAGCCGGTGATCGAGGCGTGCAACCTCCTGTCGTGGACCGACCTGACTTCGCTCGGGGTGAAGGTCGACCCGCGGCCGGACCCGAACATCGTCAACTTCCAGCGCAGCTACCTCGTCGGTGACGGCTCGGGTCTCCTCAAGACCTCCGCCATCACCTACGCGAAGGCCGACGGCCTGGCGCTCAACAAGTGCAACTACAGCCTCCGCTCCGCGGACGGCACGCTGCAGGAGACCCTCGCGGTCGCGGTGTCGCAGCCCGCGTACGTGCCCTCGGCCGCCGGGGCGGCCGCGGCCTACGACGGCGTGCACCCGAGTATCGCGCTCGGCTCGGTCAGGTTGTTCTCGAAGCGCCGCGACGTCCCGGAGCCCGACGCGTCCGGCGAGGCGGCCGTGGTCCTCGGTGACACCGTGGCCAGCTTCGACTTCGACCTCAAGGGCGCCGGCAACGCGGGCAAGCTGCAGGACATCGCCAAGCGCGTCATGCAGAACCTCCAGGCGCAGGCCGACCACCCCGTCGGCCCGAGCACGATCGACTACTCGAGCCCGGTGTTCCCGCAGCCGGTCGCTCAGCCGTGCCCGCTGCTCACACCCGACGTCGTCACTCCGGCGATCGGCGCGGACGCCTCGCCCCTCGTCTCGGAGATGCCGGGCACCTCGGTCGGCGACGTCGTCTTCCCGCACGAGACGCAGCCGTACAACTACGTGGCCCTCGAGTGCGCACGCGGCACCGGCCAGGACGACGCGCTCTCCCGCAAGGCACTCGCGCTGCGGGTCACGAGTTTCCTGTCCGAGGAGGGGGCGAAGAAGTACGTCGAGAACACCGCGGGCGCGCACGGCGGGCAGGCCACGACGGCCCCGGTCGGCGACGAATCGAAGATCATGACCGACACCCTGTCGGTGAAGACCCGCGGCGTGCTGATCTTCCGCAAGGGCCGCTTCGCCTTCGAGCTGCAGCTGGCCGATCACGACGGACATCCCGACGGGCTCACGCTCGAGGAGGCCACCAGCGCGCTCGGGCCCGCCGGGCAGAAGATCGCGCAGAGCTTCCGCGGGGTCTAGGTGCGGTTGATCGTCCTCAACGGACCGCCCGCCATCGGCAAGTCGACCGTGGCGGAGCGGTTCGCCGAGGAGCACCCGCCGACGCTGAACCTCGACGTCGACCGCGTCCGCTCACTCGTCGGCGGCTGGCGCGAGCGGCCGCGCGAGTCGGGCGTCGCCGCGCGTGAACTGGCGCTCGCCGCCGCCCGCGAACACCTGGCGGCGGGTCACGACGTGGTGGTCCCGCAGCTGCTCGCCCGCCCGGAGTTCCTGGTGCGGCTTGAAGAACTCGCCCGCGACGTCGGCGCGGAGTTCTTCGAGATCGTCCTCTGGGACACCCGCGACAACGTGCTGCGCCGCTTCGCCGAGCGCCCGCCGCGGCCCGAGCACCACGAAACCGGTACCGCCGACGTCGCCGCGCTGTACGACCGGCTCGAAACGTTCCTCGCGACGCGGCCGCACGCGCGGGTCGTCGAGACGTCCTCCGGCCGGGTGGACGACGCGTACCGCGCCTTCCTGACCAGCGTCGCCTGACCCGCGCGGGCCCGCTCGCGTTGCGGCCCTCACCCACCGTGGTTAGCGTTTTACGGTGGCGAACAAAAACGGTGACCAGGAGAAGCTGCTGCCTCGGCTGCGGCGGAAGTACCCGTGGCTGGATCACCTGATCCGAGCCAACGAATCCTTCGGCGAGCACTACGGCAACCACTACGCCGCCGCCATCACGTACTTCAGCGTGCTGTCGGTGTTCCCCATCTTCATGGTGGCGTTCACCGTCATCGGCAAGGTCGTGGGCGGCAACCAGGCCGTGATCGGCAAGATCACCGACGGGATCAAGAACTCGGTGCCGGAAGGCCTGCAGGACCTCGTCATGACCATCGTGAACGCCGCCATCTCTTCGGGCAGCGGCATCGGGATCTTCGGTCTGCTGCTGGCTCTTTACTCGGGTATCGGCTGGATGTCGAACCTGCGCGACGCCCTCACGGCGCAGTGGGGCCAGGAGAAGAAGCAGCAGCCGTTCGTGAAGACGACCATCAAGGACCTGCTGTCGTTGGTCGGCCTGGGCATCGCGCTCATCGTGTCGTTCGCTGTGACGGCCGCGGGCAGCGGTGTCGGCCAGTACTTGCTGGAGCTGGTCGGCCTTCAGGACCAGACGTGGGCGGTCTGGGTGCTGCGGGTGGCCACGATCATCCTCGGCCTGGCCGCCAACGCGCTCGTGTTCCTGTGGGTCATCGCGCGCCTGCCGCGTGAGCACGTGGCGATGCGCAGCGCGGTGAAGGGCGCGATCGTCGCCGCGATCGGGTTCGTGATCCTGCAGCAGGTCGCCACGATCTACCTGAAGAGCGTGACGCAGTCGCCGGCCGCCGCCATCTTCGGCCCGATCATCGGTCTGCTGGTGTTCGCGAACCTCGTGTCGCGCTTCCTGCTGCTCGTGACGGCGTGGACGGCGACGGCGCGCGAGAACCAGCGCAAGGTCGTGCGCCCGCCGGCGCCGGTGCTGCTGGAGCCGCGGGTGACCGTCCAGCGCGGGTTCGGCATGGGTGCCGCCGCGGGGGTGTTCGGCGTGGGTGCCCTGCTCGGCTGGTTCGGGCGCCGGAAGAGCTAGTCCCGCGCCTGCTTCTTGCGCTGGTACCCGATCACGAACCCGGCGACGATGACGACGAACACCACCAGCGTGAGGATCCAGCCCGTGGTGCCGAACGGGTCGTTCTTCGCCGGTGTGGCGGCTGATCCGGTACCCGCGGCGGCGACGTTGGCCGGGGGAGCGGGCGGTGCCGTCGCGACGAGTGCTTCGTACGCGATGCGCCCGACCGGCGCCGCGTGGTCCTCCTGCAGCGCGAAACCGTAGTCGAGCAGCTTCGCCGCCTGGTCGACGACCTTCGTGGGCCGCTGCTCGGCGCGCATCATCACGACGGCGAGGCGGTGGCCGTCGCGCTGCGCGGCGCCGACGTAGGTGTGGCGGGCGTCGTCGGTGAAACCCGTTTTACCGCCGAGGAAACCGGGGTAGACGCCGAGGAGCTTGTTGTCGTTGTAGACCGGGATGGGCGGTTTCCCGCCGATCGCCGGGATCGTGTACGCCTTCGTGGCGACGGCCTGCGCGAACTCCTGCTGCTTCATCGCGTAGTGGAAGATCAGGCTCAGGTCGTACGCCGAGGTCGACATGCCGGGACCGTCGAGGCCCGACGGCGTCGCCGCGCGCGTGTCGGTCGCGCCGATGCGCTTGGCGAGCAGGTTCATCTTCGTGGTGGTCACGTCGACGCCGCCGAGCGCCGTGGCGAACGCGTGGGCGACGTCGTTGCCCGAGTGCATCAGCAGGCCGTGCAGCAGCTGGTCGACGGTGTAGTGCCCGCCGGCGACGATGCCGACGCAGGTGCACTCCTGCTCGGCGTCCTCCTTCGTCGGCACCACGATCTGGTCGGGCTTGAGCTCCGTGGTGACGACGAGCGCCAGCAACGTTTTGATGAGCGACGCGGGCCGCTCCCGCGCGTGCGGGTCCTTCGCCGCGATGACGTCGCCGGTGTCGAGGTCCTGCACGAGCCAGGAAGCGGCCGTGTCGCCGTCCGGCGGGTTGAGCGCGCCCTCGGGCAGGACCAGCCCGCAGCCGCCCATCCGGTTCCCGCCGACGGGTTCGGCCGGCACGGGCAGTGGCGCCGGGGAAGGCTCGCCCGGTGCGGGCTTCTCCGACGTGTCCACTGGGGGCGGCGGAGCGGCGCGGTCCGCGCACGGCTGGGCTTGCGCGGGCGCGGGTGTGGCCGCCGTCGCGGCGGCGGGCGCGGCGACGGCGAGGAAGCCGGCGGTGAGCGTCGCGGCGAGGACCCGAAGTGACGTGGGGAATGCGCTGTGCACCCACGCAATCTAGCGTCGCGGCGCCGCGCGCATACTCAAGGACATGCGTATTACGCGAGGTACAGCTATCTTCTTTCTCGCCTTCGGGGTGTGGTCCTGGATCATCTGGATCACCTTCGCCAAGAACCTCTGGGCGAGCGACCAGTCCTGGGCGGCGGACGGCTCCGTCACCGGGTACTTCATCGTGCACGCCGTGCTGACGGTCGTTTCCTTCGTGCTCGGCACGATCATCGGCGTCATCGGCTGGCGGGCGCTGCGGGCTTCGCGCGCCACCCGATCGAAGGAACAGAGCTCCGCCGACGCCTGAGTTCGGCCCGTTCGGCGGTGTGTCGCAGTTGCCGGCACCCACCGCTCTGCTGGCGCGCCCGTTCGGTGCGTGCGCCCGGACGGACCCGCGGCCGCACCACTGACCACCGGAGCCGACCTCGCGACGTGCGGTTCAGCCGCGCGCATTGCTTCGGCGAAGGAGAAACACGGCCTCCGGTCATGGCTTGGTGAATGCACCCGACGCCGCTCGGTAACCGGATTTCCCACGGGGTGGCCCACCATGCCGACCGGCTGAGGAGGGGGTAAGGTCAGCGCACCCGGAGGGCCGCGGAGAAGGCGGCTCGGTAATGTGAATGGACTTCGTATGCACGGCGGCGGCTCCGAAACGGGTGGGAACTGATCGGTCATCCGATCGCACACCCGAAAAGGGCCCGGAGCCTCGGCTCCGGGCCCTTTTCCGTCCTCAGCCCTGACGCGAGTAATCCGCGATGAACCCCATCCGGTGAGCCATCTTCGGGTTCGCGGCGGAGAACTCCACGATGACGTCCTTGCCCTGGCGGATCCGCCGCAGCCCCTGCGCCCCTTGGTTCCGGACCACGAACATGCTGTCGTGTTTGACGTTGCGGAAGACCACGCGGTGCTCGAACTTGCTGACCTCCTTGGTGAACAGCACGTCGAACGCCTCGGGTTCCGCGCCCGTCATCAAATCCACCGAGTACTTCGGCCACGTCCATTCGACGGTGACCACATCGCCCTCCTGCACCGCGGTGCCGAGGTGGATGTACAGGTCCAGTTTCGGTTTCCCGTTCGACGAAGAGGACCAGATGGACGTCGCATTGGCGCGGGTCCGTTGGTCGAGGTCTTCCGGTCCGGCGTGGAAAGCCTTGCACTCGACCAGCCGCCGGCCGCGTTCCGACAACGGCGTGGAGCCGTAGTAAACGAGGTTCACCGAAAGGTAGCGGGGAACGTTGTCGTTCGCCTCGTGGAGCACGAGCACCCGGCGGCAGAACGCGTCGCCGTTGTCTTCGATGATCACCTCCTGCTTCCACTCCTGGACGGAGATGGGCTTGCGCGTGCGCACGGCGAGCGCGTCGGCGTAGTTGTGCAGAAGTTCTTCGCTGTGCTGCACTCGCGTACGCAGTTTGTGGGTTCCGGCGAAGGAAATCGCGCTCGCGATGACGAACAACCCGCCCGCGATGCTGGCGAAGGTCGTGCGCAACCACTCCATGCCGAGCACCTCGCCGAGCAGCCCCACGCTGCCGAGGGCGGCGACCGCCGCGGCGAACACCCGCAAGTAGCCATACCGGAACACCAGTTCTTCGAGATCGGCGATAAACGGCGCCAAGTGCTGTGAAAGCACCTTCCGCAGTTCCGCACCTGCGCTCATCTGTTCGTTCCCCGTCGCACGACCGTCCGAGACATCGGTAACGCGTAAGAATAGCCCAGTAACGCACGGTCTTGTCAGAGCCGAACAGGCGAGTTATGTCCGAATTTACGGCGGCCAATACGCCGAAAGGCCCCCACCCGGCGAACCCGGTGAGGGCCTCTCGACCACGAATTTCTCAGACGCGCTTGAACAGCAGTGCGCGCTTCACTTCCTGAATGGCCTTCGTCACCTGAATCCCTCGCGGACAGGCGTCCGTGCAGTTGAACGTCGTTCGGCACCGCCAGACACCCTCGGAGTCGTTGAGGATGTCGAGGCGCTCCTCGGCCGCGTCGTCGCGCGAGTCGAAGATGAAGCGGTGCGCGTTGACGATCGCGGCCGGGCCGAAGTACGAGCCGTCGTTCCAGTAGACCGGGCAGGACGACGTGCAGCAGGCGCAGAGGATGCACTTGGTGGTGTCGTCGAAGCGGTCGCGGTCGGCCTGGGACTGGATGCGCTCGCGGGAGGGCTCGTGACCGTAGTTCACGAGGTAGGGCTTCACGGCCCGGTACGCCTCGAAGAACGGGTCCATGTCGACGTAGAGGTCCTTGAGCGTCGTCAGGCCCTTGATCGGCGCGATGGAGATGACGGTCTTCTTGCCGTCCTTCTCGAGCAGGTCCTTCATGAGCACCTTGCAGGCCAAACGGTTGATCCCGTTGATCTGCATGGCGTCCGAACCGCACACGCCGTGGGCGCACGAACGGCGGAACGAGAACGTCCCGTCGACGTAGTCCTTGATGTAGAACAGCAGGTTCAGCACGCGGTCGGTCGGCTGGGCCGGGACGTCGTAGGACTCCCAGTGCGGCTCGTTGTCGACCTCCGGGTTGAAGCGGAGGATCTTCAGCGTGACCGTGATCGGCTGGTGCTCCTGCGCCCCCGCCGGAGCTTCTTCGGTGGTTGCCGCAGTCATCAGTACTTCCGCTCCATCGGTTCGTAACGCGTGAAGGTCACCGGCTTGTAGTCGAGGCGGATGTCCGACGACAACCCCTCGCCCTGCTTGTACGCCATCGTGTGCCGCATGAAGTTCGTGTCGTCGCGGTTCGGGTAGTCCTCGCGGGCGTGGCCGCCGCGCGACTCCTTGCGCGCCAGCGCGCCCACGATGAGGACCTCCGCCAGCTCCAGCAGGAAGCCCAGCTCGACGGCCTCGAGCAGGTCGGTGTTGTACCGCTTGCCCTTGTCCGCCACGGTGATCCGGCCGTAGCGCTCCTTGAGCGCCTGGATGTCGGTCAGCGCCTGCTTGAGCGTGTCTTCGGTGCGGTACACCGAAGCGTGCGAGTCCATCGTCTGCTGCATTTCCTTGCGGATGTCGGCGACGCGCTCGTCACCGTGCTCGGAAAGCAGCCCCGCCAGCTGGTCCTCGACCAGCTGGGTCGGCAGCTCGGGCAGCTCCACGTGCTCGTGCGCCAGCGCGTACTCCGCGGCGGCGATGCCGGCGCGGCGGCCGAACACGTTGATGTCCAGCAGCGAGTTGGTGCCGAGGCGGTTGGAACCGTGCACCGACACGCAGGCGACCTCGCCGGCCGCGTACAGGCCCGGGATCACGTTTTCGTTGTCGCGCAGGGCTTCGCCGTGGATGTTGGTCGGGATCCCGCCCATCACGTAGTGGCACGTCGGGAAGACCGGCACCGGCTCCTTCACCGGGTCGACACCCAGGTAGGTGCGCGAGAACTCGGTGATGTCCGGCAGCTTGGTCTCGAGGACCTCCACCGGCAGGTGCGTGACGTCGAGGACCACGTAGTCCTTGTTCGGGCCCATGCCGCGGCCCTGCAGCACCTCCTGGACCATCGAGCGGGCGACGATGTCGCGCGGCGCCAGGTCCTTGATGGTGGGGGCGTAGCGCTCCATGAACCGCTCGCCGTCGGCGTTGCGCAGGATCCCGCCTTCGCCGCGGACGGCTTCGGAGATCAGGATGCCCAGGCCCGCGAGGCCGGTCGGGTGGAACTGGAAGAACTCCATGTCCTCCAGCGGCAGGCCCTTGCGGAAGATGATGCCGAGGCCGTCACCGGTGAGGGTGTGGGCGTTCGACGTCGTCTTGAAGATCTTGCCCGCGCCACCGGTCGCGAACACGATCGACTTGGCCTGGAAGACGTGCAGCTCGCCGGTGGCCAGCTCGTAGGCGACGACGCCGGAGGCGACCGGGTTGCCGTTCTCGTCTTCGCTGGTGACGAGGTCCAGCACGTAGAACTCGTTGTAGAACTCGGTGCCGTACTTGACGCAGTTCTGGTACAGCGTCTGGAGGATCATGTGGCCGGTGCGGTCCGCGGCGTAGCAGGCGCGGCGCACGGCCGCCTTGCCGTGGTCGCGGGTGTGCCCGCCGAAGCGGCGCTGGTCGATCTTGCCCTCGGGCGTGCGGTTGAAGGGCAGGCCCATCTTCTCCAGGTCGAGGACCGCGTCGATGGCCTCCTTGGCCATGATCTCCGCCGCGTCCTGGTCGACCAGGTAGTCACCGCCCTTGACGGTGTCGAAGGTGTGCCACTCCCAGTTGTCCTCCTCGACGTTCGCCAGCGCGGCGCACATGCCGCCCTGGGCCGCGCCGGTGTGGGACCGCGTCGGGTACAGCTTCGTGAGGACCGCGGTGCGGGCGCGCTGGCCGGCTTCGATGGCCGCGCGCATGCCGGCGCCGCCGGCGCCGACGATCACCACGTCGTACTTGTGGAACTGCATGGGAAAGAACTCCGCTACGTGTGGTGGTGGGTGCGCCTAGCTGGCGGGCATCTCGGGGTCGAACGTGAAGATCACCAGCGTGCCGACGGCCAGGATCAGGACCATCGAGACGTACAGCAGGATCTTCAGCCAGAACCGCGTGTTGTCCTTGCGCGCGTAGTCGTCGATGATCGTGCGCAGTCCGTTGCCGCCGTGGATCTCGGCGAGCCACAACATCGCGAGGTCCCAGAACTGCCAGAACGGCGAAGCCCAGCGGCCGGCGACGAAGCCCCAGTTGATGCGGTGCACGCCGCCGTCGAGGATGTTCATGATCAGCAGGTGTCCGAGCACCAGGATGATCAGCGCGAGGCCCGAGATGCGCATGAACAGCCAGCTGTAGAGCTCTTTGTTGCTGCGCCGGGCGGCCGGGCGCCGCGGCTGGCGCGGCGATTCGATGACGAGTTGGTCGGCCATGATCAGGCACCCCCGAAGAGCATTTCAGCGGTGCGCTTCAGCATGAAGAACGCACCCGGAACCATCACGACGACCCACACGACGCCGATCACCCACAACATCGGCTTCTGGTACTTCGGGCCCTTGGCCCAGAAGTCGACCAGCATGACGCGGATGCCGTTGAGGGCGTGGAAGAGGACCGCGCCGACGAGACCGACCTCGAGCAGGTTCACGATCGGGGTCTTGTACGTCTCGATCACCTGGTCGTAGGTGTTCGGCGACACGCGGACGAGCGCGGTGTCGAGCACGTGCACGAACAGGAAGAAGAATGTCAGCACGCCGGTGATGCGGTGCAGCACCCAGGACCACATACCGGGGTCGCCCCGGTAGAAGGTCCCCTGCCGGCGTGAGGCACCCGCCCGATCGCTCGCTCCCGCCTCAGTGGCGGTGCTCGCCGTGGTGGACATCGGTGAACGGCCTCCAACGTCATCTGTTGTGCCCGGGTGACCGGTGAGGTCCGCACTCGCTTCCGGGTCGGTCCACTGGGGACAACTCCGGCAGCGGTGCCGAGATCTAGGGCCATCGAGCGTGGATGAGTGGATGCTAGACCCGCCTTCCCGACCCGGCTCACCTCCGGGTTCGTCTCTGTGATGGACCAGACACCGGGAGCGTCGCGGACCACTCGGGCGTGTGGCGCCGACCACGTACCGGACGCCATTCGCAGACGATCCGACCTGGGGGTTTCCGGCCCGGTCAGTTCGATTCAGCAAAGCGATTCCAGGGCTTTCGGCGAGGAAAAAGGGCGGTCGGGAAGGCGCTTTCGTGAGGTTCGCTACGCCCGGTTCGAGCGGTCGCGCGAGAGGGCTCGGCGAAGGGGGGACGAAGATCGTCCGGACGCGTTCCGGAGCCCTCGCGACGCCGCCGTGGAACCGGTTCGAAGTGACTCCAGGTGACCCCACGCCGGAACCAGTTGATCACCGTAAGTACACGATCGGTCGCGAATCGGACCCCTGAGTAAACGTTTGTGTTACGTAGCGTGCCTTTCCTATGGCGCCCGTCTGGCGGTTGGGTACGGTCTGGCGGTTGAACTCGGCACCGGTGCCGGGTCGATCTCGATTCGTCCGCTGGATCAGCGGGGAGGGAGACACACGTTGCGTCGCATGCGTGGAACCGCGCTGGCCGCCGCGACCATGGCCGGGGTCCTCACCTTGGCAGGGTGCGCGAAGGACACCGGCGGGAGCAGCAGCAACACCGCCTCGGGGGGCGGCTCGGACACGAGCTGCGTCACCGCGCCGAAGCCGCCGGCAGCTCCGGCCGCCGCCACCACGAGCAGCTCGTCCGGCGAGAAGGTCGACGGCAGCAAGCTCAAGGTCGGCCTGGCCTTCGACATCGGCGGCCGGGGTGACGCCTCGTTCAACGACGCGGCCGCCGCCGGCGTCGACAAGGCGAAGTCGGAGCTCGGCATCACGACGGTGAGCGAGAGCACCGCGAGCCCGAACGAGAGCGAAGCCGCGAAGCAGCAGCGCCTCGAGCAGATGGCCGACCAGGGCCTGAACCCGATCATCGCGGTCGGCTTCGCCTACGCGCCTTCCGTGGGGGTCGTCGCGCCGAAGCACCCGAACACCAAGTTCGCGATCGTCGACGACGACACCATCAAGGCTCCCAACGTGACGCCGCTGGTGTTCGCCGAAGAGCAGGGCTCGTTCCTGGCCGGCGTCGCCGCCGTCTACAAGAGCAAGAGCTGCCACATCGGCTTCGTCGGTGGCGTGAACACGCCGCTGATCCAGAAGTTCGAGGCCGGCTTCCTGCAGGGCGCGAAGGCCGTGTCGAACAAGGTCAAGATCGAGGACGAGTACCTGACCCCGGCCGGTGACTTCTCCGGCTTCCAGGACCCGGCCAAGGGCAACGTGAAGGCCGCCGCCGAGATCAACAACGGCGCGGACGTGATCTACCACGCCGCCGGCGCCTCCGGTAAGGGCGTGTTCGACGCCGCGAAGACGTCGGGCAAGGCGTTGGCCATCGGGGTCGACTCCGACCAGTACAACCAGGCCACCGTCGCCGCCGACAAGGACATCATCCTCACCTCGATGATGAAGCGCGTGGACGTCGCCGTGTTCGACTTCCTGCAGGCCGACGCGAAGGGCGACCTCAGCGTGCTGCCGAAGCGCTTCGACCTGAAGGTCGACGGCGTCGGCTACGCCACCTCGGGTGGCAAGGTCGACGACATCAAGGACGTGCTGGACGGGTACAAGGCCCAGATCATCTCGGGCGCTATCCAGGTTTCGGACAAGCCGACCAAGTAGTACACAGACGTGTCGGGGCTCGGAAGGATCTTCCTTCCGGGCCCTCACGCGTTTCGACCAGAACTGGATGTCCAACCGATGAGCACTGCCGAGGCCGATGCCGTCCCCGATCGGGGCACCCCGGCCGTCCAGCTGACCGGGATCACCAAACGCTTCCCGGGTGTGGTCGCCAACTCCGACGTCAACCTCACCGTGGCCGCGGGCGAGGTGCACGCCCTCTGCGGCGAGAACGGCGCGGGCAAGTCGACCCTGATGAAGATCCTGTACGGGATGCAACAGCCCGACGAAGGCACGATCGCGATCAACGGCACCGAGCTGAAGCTGCGCAACCCGCAGGACGCCATCCGGGCCGGGATCGGCATGGTGCACCAGCACTTCATGCTCGCCGACAACCTCACGGTGGCCGAGAACGTGTTCCTCGGCGGCGAGGCGCTCCACGGCATCGGGCGCGCGGCGCGCGCCCGGCTGGCGAAGCTGTCGCAGCAGACCGGGTTGCACGCCAAGCCGGATCAGCTGCTGGAGGAGCTCGGCGTGGCCGAGCGCCAGCGCGTCGAGATCGTGAAGGTGCTCTACCGCGGCGCCAAGATCATCATCCTCGACGAGCCGACCGCCGTGCTCGTTCCGCAGGAGGTCGACGCGCTGTTCGCCACGGTCCGCGAGATGCAGGCCGACGGTTACACGTTCCTCTTCATCTCCCACAAGCTCGACGAGGTGCGCGCGATCGCCGACACGGTCACGGTGATCCGGCGTGGCACCACCGTCGGCACGGCCGATCCGAGGACCATCACGAGCCGCGAACTGGCGGAGATGATGGTGGGTTCGGAGCTGCCGAGCCCGGAGACGCGCGAGTCGACGGTGACCGACCGGGACGTGCTGCGCGTGACCGGCCTGCAGATGACCGCGCTGAACTCCGAGCGGCGCATCCTCGACGACATCGACTTCACGGTGCACGCCGGTGAGGTGCTCGGCATCGCGGGCGTCGAGGGCAACGGCCAGACCGAGCTCGTCGAAGCGATCATGGGCATGCGCAAGACGAGCGGTGGGCACGTCGAGCTCGCCGAGGCCGACGGCCGTACCCACGACCTGGTGAAGCTGGGCACGCTCGCCCGGCGCGAGGCGGGCATCGGCTACATCGCCGAAGACCGCACGCGCCACGGCCTTCTGCTCACGCAACCGTTGTGGGCCAACCGGATCCTCGGTTACCAGACCCGCAAACCCGTCTCCAGCGGGCGGCTGCTCGACATCGCCGGCGCGCGCCGGGACACCGAGCGCATCGTGCGGGAGTACGACGTGCGCACGCCGGGCATCGACGTGCCGGCAGCCGCGCTGTCGGGCGGCAACCAGCAGAAGCTGATCGTCGGGCGCGAGCTGTCCGGGAACCCGGTGCTGCTCATCGCGTCGCACCCGACGCGCGGCGTCGACGTCGGCGCGCAGGCCCTGATCTGGGAGCAGATCCGCCAGGCTCGCGCCGACGGCCTGGCCGTGCTGCTGATCTCCGCCGACCTCGACGAGCTGATCGGCCTGTCCGACACGATCCGCGTGATGCTGCGCGGGCGGCTCGTGAGCGAGGCGAACCCCGCGACGGTGACCCCGCAGGAACTCGGTTCCGCCATGACCGGCGCCGAAGAAGGTGAAGAAGTCCAATGAGTTCGTGGCGCACGCGGCTGCTGCCGCCTCTGCTCGCGATCGTGTTCGCCGTGGTGCTGTCGGCGATCGCGCTCGTCATCTCCGGCGCCGACCCGTTGCAGGCGTACGGAACCATGGTGGGGCAGCTGTTCAAGGGCTCCACCGCCGTCGACACGGTGAACCTCGCGACGGTCTACTACCTGTCCGGGCTCGCGGTGGCCATCGGCTTCCAGATGAACCTGTTCAACATCGGCGTCGAGGGCCAGTACCGCTTCGCGGCGATCGTCGCGGCCATCATCGGTGGCGCGCTGCAGCTGCCGCCGGTCATCCACACGATCGTGATCCTGATCGTCGCGGTCCTCGCCGGCGCGCTGTACGCGACGATCCCCGCGGTGCTTAAGGTGACCCGCGGCGTCAGCGAGGTCATCTCGACGATCATGCTGAACTCGATCGTCGCCGGCATCATCGCGTTCCTCGTCAACGCCGATCAGTTCGGCGTGCAGACCGGCAACAACATCGGCACGCGCACGATCGCGCCGTCCGGCCGGATCCCGGGCATCCCGATCGGCTCGGGGGTGCTGTTCGGGTTCGTGTTCATCGCGATCGCGCTCGGCATCGCGTACTGGTTCATGCTCAACCGCACGCGCTTCGGCTTCGAGCTCAAGGCCAGCGGTGAGTCGTCCACGGCCGCGACGGCCGGCGGCGTCAGTGCTACGCGGATGACGCTGATCGCGATGATCCTCTCGGGCGCCGTGGCCGGTCTGGTCGCCATGCCGGAGCTGCTCGGCCGCGACTACAGCTACGGCATCACCTCGACGCAGATGTACGGCTTCACCGGCATCGCCGTCGCGCTGCTGGGCCGCAACCACCCCGGCGGCATCGCGTTCGGCGCGCTGCTGTGGGCGTTCCTCGACACCTCGGCGGTGTCGCTGGAGCAGATCAACGTGTCCAAGGAGATCGCGACGATCATGCAGGGGGTCATCGTGCTGTCGGTCGTCGTCGCGTACGAGATCGTGCGCCGCGCCGACCTGGCTGCCGAGCAACGCAGGGTGGGCCGGGCACTCGGCCGCAACGGGCGCAAGACCTCATCCGTCGCGGAAGGCGGTGCGGTGCTGTGAGCCAGGTGACGGAGTTCTCCCGCCCGGAGCCCGATGCCGGGACGCCGATGCCGGTCGAGCGCCGGCGCCGGCGGGTCCCCGGCTGGCTGCGCGGCGTGATCTGGGCCGTGGTGTCGATCGCGGTGATGTCCACGGCGTCGTACGCGACCGGCGTTTCGGCGCTGACGTCGAGCAACACCGCGTCGACCGCTTTGCGGCTCGCCCTGCCGATCCTGCTGTGCGCGCTGGGCGGTCTGTGGGCCGAGCGCGCGGGCGTGGTCAACATCGGCCTCGAGGGCATGATGATCCTCGGCACGTGGGGCGCGGCCTGGGGCGCGTACTACGGCGGCGTGTGGATCGGCTTGCTGGCGGCCATCGCGTTCGGCGCGCTCGGCGGCCTGCTGCACGCGGTGGCGACGGTGACGTTCAACGTCAACCACATCGTCTCCGGTGTGGCGATCAACCTGCTGGGACTGGGCGTCGCGAAGTACCTCGCGAACCTGATCTTCGAGCCGCTGTCGGGCAACCCGCGGCAGTCGCCGCCGGTGCCGAAGTTCGACACGTACTCCGCTTCGGGCCTGTCCGACTGGCTGGGCACGCTGGAGAACGAGCAGCGCGTGGGCATCTCCGACGTCGCCGGCATCCTGCGCGGGCTCGTCACGGGGGTCGCGCCGCTGACGATGCTCGCGATCATCCTCGTGCCGGTGAGCTACTGGATCCTGTGGCGCACGCGGTTCGGCCTGCGGCTGCGCTCGTGCGGCGAAAACCCGGTGGCGGCGGAGTCGTTGGGTGTCAACGTCTACCGCTACAAGTACGTGGGTGTGCTGATCTCGGGCGGCTTCGCCGGCATGGGTGGCGCTTCGCTGGTGCTGCTCAAGGGCGGCGCGGACTACCTCGAGAACCAGACGAACGGCCGCGGGTACATCGGTCTGGCCGCGATGATCTTCGGCAACTGGCGGCCGGGCGGCCTCCTCGGCGGCGCCGCGCTGTTCGGGTACGCCGACGGTCTCCAGCTCGCCGGTGGCGGTGGGGCGGTGCTCGCGTTGCTGTACGGCGCCGTGATCCTGCTGGCGATCATCGTGGTGGTGCAGCTGATCCGGCGGCAGTGGCTGGCGGCGGCCCTGGGCGTGGTGGGCGCGGGTGTGCTGTACGCGATCTACTGGACGAACGACACGCTGCCGAGCGACCTGATCCCGTACACGGCGCACTTCGTGACGCTGATCGTGCTGGCCGTCGCGTCGCAACGACTACGGCCGCCGAAGGCCGACGGCGCGCCGTACCGGCGAGGTGAAGGCGACTGATGGTTGCCGTGGATTGGGAAGCGCTGCGCGCTTCGGCGGTGTCGGCGGCTGCGCTGGCGTACGCGCCCTACTCGGGCCTGCACGTCGGCGTCGCCGGCGTGGTGGACGACGGCCGCGTCGTAACCGGCTGCAACGTCGAGAACGCTTCGTACGGCTTGGGCCTCTGCGCGGAGTGCACGATGGCCGGCCAGTTGCGGCTCTCCGGCGGCGGCCGCCTGGTCGCCGTCGCGTGCCGAAGCGGTGAGGGGGAGCTGCTCATGCCGTGCGGGCGCTGCCGGCAGATCCTGTTCGAACTCGGCGGGTCCGCGTGCCTGGTGGACACCCCGCGCGGGGTGCTGCCGATGTCGGACGTGCTGCCGGACGCGTTCGGCCCGGAGGACTTGCCGTGACTTTCGCGGCTGTGGACGTCATCCGCACCAAACGCGACGGTGGCCGGTTGTCCGACGCGCAGATCGACTGGGTCGTGGACGCCTACACGCGCGGCGTGGTGGCCGAAGAGCAGATGGCCGCGCTGGCCATGGCGATCTTCCTGCGGGGGATGTCCGCGGAGGAGACCGCCCGCTGGACGCTGGCGATGATCGAGTCGGGCTCACGGCTGTCGTTGCCCGCGTCGCGCCCGACGGTGGACAAGCACTCGACGGGCGGGGTCGGGGACAAGATCACGTTGCCCCTGGCGCCTCTCGTCGCCGCCTGCGGTGCCGCCGTGCCCCAGCTGTCGGGCCGCGGCCTCGGCCACACCGGTGGCACGCTGGACAAACTGGAGTCGATCCCCGGCTGGCGGGCGGCGCTGTCGTTGTCGGAGATCTCC
Organism: Amycolatopsis sp. NPDC051903; assembly: GCF_044452505.1. Lineage (NCBI taxonomy): Bacteria > Bacillati > Actinomycetota > Actinomycetes > Pseudonocardiales > Pseudonocardiaceae > Amycolatopsis > Amycolatopsis sp. NPDC051903. The sequence goes on from NZ_JBITBT010000001.1 coordinate 617,511, forward strand.
GCGCAGCTGTCCTCGGTGGGCGCGGTCGTCTGCGCGCCCACCGAAGGCCTGGCCCCGGCGGACAAGAAGCTCTACGCCCTGCGCGACGTGACCTCGACGGTGGAGTCGGTGCCGTTGATCGCGTCGTCGATCATGTCGAAGAAGATCGCGGAGGGCGCTTCCGGCTTGGTGCTGGACGTGAAGGCGGGTTCGGGCGCCTTCATGAAAACCGCCGCGGACGCCCGCGCGCTGGCCGCCACTTTGGTCTCGATCGGCGCGGCCCACGGCGTCGCGACGACGGCGCTGATCACGGACATGAACGTGCCGCTGGGCCGGGCCGTCGGCAACGCCGTCGAAGTCGCCGAGTCGGTTGCTGTCTTGCAGGGCGACGGCCCGGCGGACGTGGTCGCGCTGACGGTGGCGCTCGCCCGCGAGATGCTCGCGCTGGCGGGCCTGTCCTCAGTGGATCCCGCCGCGGTACTCGCTTCCGGCGAGGCGTACGAGGTGTGGTGCCGCATGATCACCGCCCAGGGCGGCGACCCCTCGGCCCCACTCCCGACGCCGGCTCACGTGCACGTGGTTCCCGCTCCGGCTTCCGGTGTGCTGGCTTCGCTGGACGCCTACGCCGTCGGCGTCGCCGCCTGGCGCCTGGGCGCCGGGCGCGCCCGCAAGGAGGACCCCGTGCAGGCCGCCGCCGGCGTCCTGTGCCTCGCCAAACCGGGCGACCGGGTGACGGCGGGGGAGCCGTTGCTGGAGCTGCACACGGACACTCCCGCCGCGGTGCCGGGGGCTCTGGAGGCGCTGGCTGGGGCGTTCGCGGTCGCGGATGCTGCGCCGGCTGTGGGGCCGATCGTCTTGGAGACGATCCGGTCGTGAGGTGAGTGGGGTCGCCTCGCGGCGGTCCGGTTGCCGGGGCCGGTCTGGCTGTGGGGCGGGCCGGTTGTCGAGCCGACGATCCGTTCCTGAGTCGGTTCGGCGGAGTACTCGTTGGCGGTGGACTGGGTTCGGTTGCGGTCCGTGGGCTCGTTCGGCGCTGCGCTTGGTCCGGCGAGGTCCGGCTGTCGGCTGGGCCTCGCCTGGGTGTTGTGTGTTGGGCCGGAATCGCCAGGCTTCGTTTGGGCTGTGGGCCGGGACTGCCGGGCTTTGTTTGGCTCTAGCTCGCAGTCACCGGGCTTTGCTTGGGCTGTGGGCCGCCGGGCTTCGTGTGGCTGTGTGCTGGACCGCCGGTTTTGCTTGGGCTCTAGGCCTCGACCGCTGGGCTTGACCTGGGCTGTGGGCTGCATTCGCCGGGCTTCGTGTGGCTGTGTGCTGGACCGCCGGTTTTGCTTGGGCTCTAGGCCTCGACCGCCGGGCTTGACCTGGGCTGAGGGTCGCAGCCGCGGGCTTCGCCTGGGCCCTGGGCTCCAGCCGCCGAGCCTCGCCTGGGCTGCGGGCTGCAACTGCCCGACTCCGCCTGAGCGCCAGGCCGCAGTCGCCGAGCCTCGCCTGCGCTCTAGGCTCAATCGCCGGGCTTCGCTTGGGCTATGGGCCGGAATCGCCGGCCTTCGTTTGGGCTTTGGGCCTCTATCGGCGGGTCTTATACCCGGATGTGTGCCCCGGACCGGACCGCTTCTGCGAGTCGTCCACACCGTCGCCGAGTTGTGGACAGCTTGGCCCGTTCCGGTCTTGGCCAGGGATTTTGTCGGTGGTGGCCGGTAGAATGGGCTCGGGGACGCCCCCCTCGGGAGGGCGGGGGCTTGTCTCGGCCTCCGGGGTGGGTGGCCAGCAGCAGCGGTGGCCGGGTTGTCGCCGGCATTGCGGCGGCTGATCTTCGGCAGTGTCCTCGACTTGGTCCGAACCGGCTTGCCGACTTGGTCCGAAGCGATGTGGTCCGAACCGACGTGGTGCGGTGTCGAGTTCCGCGTCGTGGCAGGTCGGCGCGGTTCCAAGGCGGGCGAGTCGCAGACCTCGGCGGGATGGGGCGAACCCGAGTTGGGTCCAGGCGTCCGGGCCCGGCGGTGGCGTCGTCGTTGTCCGGTTGTCGGTGGCAGGCCGCAGGTAGCCGGCGGACTTGAGCGAGCGGCCCACATCGCTCGCACCTCACCAATTGCCTGCGCCGCCGAGAACCCGCCTCGCCGAACCAACCCCAGACGCGAAAGTGCCCCCACCACCAGGGCGGGGGCACTTCCTCAATCGCTAAGACGTCACTCGCCGGCGGGGTCGTCGGCGTCGGTGCCGTTCTTGGCCTTCGGGTCGGCGGCCTTGGGGGAGCGGCCGTTGCGCGAGCTGCGGCGCGGCTGGCGCGGGGCGGGCGGCGGCGGGGCGATCTGCTGCACGGCGGGCCCACCGCCGAGCATCAGTTCCGCGAAGGTCGCCATGGCCTCGTCGAGCTGGCCGCCGATGCGGCGGACGGACTCGTCGTTCGAGCGGCGGACCAGGGAGTCGACCGAGTCGGTGTCGGGCTGCTTGGACAGCGTGCCCTCGACCTTGGAGAGGCCGGTCTTGATCGAGCCGTCGAGGTCGCCGAGCTGGGAGGCGAAGCCGTCCTCGACCTTGTCGAGGCGGTTGCCCAGGTCGTCGAGGCGCTGGGTGACCGTGTCGAGGCGGGTGACGAGGTTCTCGAGGCGCTCGGACGCGTCCACCATCTCGCCGGTCTCGGTGATCGCGGTGCGCAGCGCGTCGGTCGTGCTGCCGATGCGCTCCTTGGTCGCGCGGTCGAGCTCGTCGACGCGCGAGCGCAGCTCGTGGTCCACCGTCTCGATGCGCTCGCGCAGGTTCGCCTCCGCCAGCTCGATGCGCTCGCGCACGGGGCCCTGCGTGGTCTGCGGGATCGTGTCGAGCTTGCCGTCCTGCTTGTCCAGGTGCCCGCCCAGCTCGTCGAGCCGGCGGTGGATGTTCTGCAGCTTGTCCTCGAGCCCGTCCATCCGGCCCGCGACGCCCTCGAAGCGCGCCGCGACGCCGTCGAGCCGGCCGTCGAGCTGCGCGAACGGCTTGGCCAGCTTGTCCACGATGCTCTCGACGGCGTGCGTGAGGGCCGCGATCGCGTTGTCCTGCGCCTCCAGGCGCGTCATCGCCTCGTCGAGGCGCTCCGCGATCACGCCGACCTCGGTGCGGTCGGGCATCTCGGACAGCCGCTTGCGCACCGCGCCCAGCGAGTCGACCGGCGCGAGCCGGGCGTAGATGTCGTCCAGCGCGTCGAAGATCTGCTGCTGTTCGCTCTCGCGCACCTCGGCCGCGCGCACCAGCATGTTGCGCATCCGGTCGAAGGACGGAGCGGCAATGTGGTTGTCAGTGGTCACTGGCGTGTCCTTCGTCGGCGGGGAAATGGAAGGGACGTGGCCCGAAGCTTATCGACTGAAAAATTGCTGTGTGTGTGGCCCCCGGTAAGACGGGATAACGAGCCCGTTACCCGGATGGCCGATTCCTTCCTTGATCGTCAAAGCTGAGGGTTGCCTCGACGCCGAGCGTTACCGCCATGTAGGGGAATGACAGCGAGACTACCGTTGGTGCATGTCAGACGTAACCCCGCTGAGCGCAGAGACCCTGCGCCGCGCCCCCAAGGTGCTGCTGCACGACCACCTGGACGGCGGCCTCAGACCGGCCACCGTCGTCGAGCTCGCCGACGCGACCGGCTACGACGCCCTGCCCACCACCGATGTCGAGGCGCTCGGCCGCTGGTTCCGCGACGCCGCCGACTCCGGCTCCCTCGTGTCCTACCTGGAAACCTTCGCCCACACCTGTGGGGTCATGCAGACCGAGGAAGCGCTGGTCAGGGTTGCGGCCGAAGCCGTGGAAGACCTCGCGGCCGACGGTGTCGTCTACGCCGAGGTCCGCTACGCACCGGAGCTGTTCGTCGAACGCGGACTGTCACTCGATGCGGTGGTCGAAGCGGTCCAGACCGGTTTTGCCGAGGGAACACGCCGCGTGGCCGCCGCGGGCGGTGCGATCCAGGTCCGCACGTTGCTCTGCGCGATGCGCCAGCACGCCCGGGCGCTCGAGATCGCCGAGCTGGCGGTGCGGTACCGCGACTCGGGCGTCGCGGGCTTCGACATCGCCGGCCCCGAGGACGGCTTTCCGCCCACCCGGAATCTCGACGCATTCGACTATTTGCGGCAGAACAACGCGCATTTCACCATTCACGCGGGTGAGGCATTCGGATTGCCGTCGATTTGGGAGGCCATCCAGTATTGCGGCGCGGAACGGCTCGGCCACGGCGTGCGGATCGTCGAGGACACCAAGACCGATTCGGACGGAACCGTCCACCTTGGACGGCTGGCGAGCTACGTCCGGGACCGCCGCATACCGCTGGAGATCTGCCCGACGTCCAACGTCCAGACGGGCACGGTCGCCTCGTTCGCCGACCACCCCATCGCACAGCTCGCCCGCCTGCACTTCCGGGTCACGGTCAACACCGACAACCGCCTGATGAGCGGGTGCACCATGACCAGTGAATTCACGGCCCTGGCGACCACGTTCGGGTTCGGTCTCGATGATCTTCGCTGGTTCACGATCAATGCCATGAAATCCGCGTTCCTCGATTTCGACTCCCGGCTCGCGTTGATCGACAACGTCATCAAGCCCGGGTACGCCGCACTGGCCTGACCCCCGCGCCACGGAACGCGACCGCCCCGAAGGCGGTTGCGTTCCTTAGCGTGCGTCAACTAAAGTCCACGATGTAGGAGTTACTTCTCAAAATGTGAGACGGTGAGAACATTGGCGCAGGTGGCGGCAAGGTCGAGAGCGCAGGAAAAGGGGAGTTCTCGACGGTGGCTCATCCTCGCCCTCGGCCTCGCCGCCCAGACGTCCAGCTGCGCCTTCCTCTACGGCCTGCCGTTCCTCGTCCCCGCGATGCGGGCCGCCGAAGGTCTGACGCTGGCCGAAGCGGGCACCGTCGTCGCCGCCCCCAGCATCGGGCTGCTGCTCACCCTGATCGCGTGGGGTGCGGCTGCGGACCGTTACGGAGAGCGGCTGATCATGGCGCTCGGACTGGGTGCGTCGGGATTACTCCTGGTGTACGCCGCGCTGTGGAATCACCCGGTCGGGTTGCTCTTTGGCGTGTTTCTCGTAGCCGGAGCGTGCACGGCCTCCGTAAACGCCGCGAGCGGCCGCGTGGTCATGGGCTGGTTCTCGAAGTCCGAGCGCGGCATCGCCATGGGCATCCGGCAGACGGCGCAGCCGCTGGGCGTCGGGGTGGCCGCCGTGGGCCTGCCGCCGCTGGCCGCGCGCTGGGGTTTCCAGGCGGCAATGCTGCTGCCGGCCGCGCTGGCGATCGTCGTGGCGCTGCTGGTGGCGGTGTTCGTGCAGGACCCGCCGCGGCCACCGCGCGCCGCGCCGGGTTCGGAGAAGCCGCCGTCGCCGTACCGCAAGCCGTGGCTGTGGCGGGTGCACGGGGCGAGCGCGCTGCTGGTCGTGCCGCAGTTCGCGGTGTCCGCGTTCGCGCCCGTCTACCTCGTGTCGCAGCACGACTGGACCCCGGCGCAGGCCGGCGTGTTCCTGGCGGTGGCGCAGGTGCTCGGCGCGCTGGGCCGCCTGGCGTCGGGCTACTGGTCCGACCGCGTCGGCAGCCGGCTGCGCCCCATGCGGCAGCTCGCGTTCGCCAGCTGCCTGGTCATGCTCCTCGTCGCGGCCGGCGACGCGACCTGGCTGTGGCTCGTGCTGGCCGCCCTGGTCCTCGCCGCGATCATCACGGTCGCCGACAACGGCCTCGGCTTCACCGCGTCGGCCGAGCTGGCGGGCGTCGCGTGGTCCGGCCGCGCGATGGGCACCCAGAACACCGCGCAGAACATCGCCGGAGCGCTGACGCCACCCCTGCTCGGCCTGCTCATCGGAGATACGCGGTACGCGCTGGCCTTCTGCGTGGTCGCGATCTTCCCGGCGCTGGCCATCGCGGCGGTGCCGGTGCGGGCGGAGCGGGAGGTCGAGCACCGCTGAGTGGGCCAGGTCGGCGGTGAGGTGGCTTCCTGTGGTGGGCCGGATGTCGCGCACCGCCGACCGGGGGTTGCTGCGGGGCTGCTTCCTCTGGTGGGCGGGGCGTTGTGCAGTGCTGACCGGGGTGGGTTGGCGGCGGGTTGCTTGCTCCGGTGGGCTAGGCGTCGGGTACGGCCGACTAGGGCGGGTTGGCGGCGGGGCCGCTTGCTCCGGTGGGCCGGATGTCGGGTACGGCTGATTAGAGCGGGCCGGCAGCGGGGCCGCTTCCTCCGGTGACCAGGACGTCGCGCACTGCTGACCGGGAAGGGTTGGCGGTGAGGTGACTTTCTTCGGTGGGCGGGATGCTGCGCACGGCCGACCAGGGTGGGTTGCTGCGGAGCTGCTTCCTCCGGTGACCAGGACGTCGCGCACCGCCAAGCAGAGCGGGTTAGCGGCGAGGTGGCTTCCTCCGATGGGGAGGGCGTTGAGCACCACCGACCAGAGCGGCTCGGCTGCTTCATCCAGCTGTCCACACTGCGTCCGAGTTGTGGACAGCTTGACCCGTTCACGGCTTTGATCACGGTTTTTGTCGGTGGTCGCGGATACGATGGACTCGGGGGCGCCCCTCGAGAGAGGCGGTCTCTGGGGGCGTTGCAACACCTGAGTTGTTCAGGAGTTGCGCGGATGTCCGGAACGGGACCGAGCGTCGGCGGGCAGACCTCGAAGCCCTGCTTGGCGCGGCCGGGCTTTGCCGGCGGTGTGGGCGGCCGGTTTGCGGTGGTGTGGAAGCGGCTCGGCAGGTGGGGGTCAGCTACCGGACCGTGAAACGCTAGCGGGCCGTCTCGGCCGCTGCGCCGGTAGTGCCGGGCGTACGGGTAGTGGTCTCGTCGCGGTTTCTGAGCCTGGGCGAACGGATCCGGATCACCGATCGGGTCCGCCGGCCCGGGATGTCGCTGCGGACGATCGCCGCTGAGCTGAACCGGCCGGTCTCCACGATCACCCGCGAAGTGCGCCCGAACCAGCAAGGATGGTACCGACCAGCCCCACGCTGCCCACGAATTCGCCGCTGAGTGTCGCGCTCGCCCGAAGACAGGCAAGCCGGCCGCGGATGCGGTGTTGCGAGCGATCGTGCGGGCCGGGCTGGAGGCGGAGCCCGCAACAGATCGCCCGCAGGTGCGCCGCGATCACCTTGACCGGTCGGAGCGGCAGGTGACCTGCGAAACCATCTGCCAAGCCCTCTGCCCGCAGGCCCGAGACGGTCTGCGCCGTCAGGTCGCCGCCTGGCTGCGCACCGACCGCATCACCCGCCAACCGTCAGTCCGGATCAGCGGCGGCCGCGGATGGTCACCGACACGAGCATGATCAGAAACGCCGGAGGGCGGGGGTGTGCCCCGCCGACGAAGAAGGCCACCCACGGGAAACCTCGCGGGTGGCCTTCAGTGAAACGAAGTGGTTCAGACCACCGTGAGGCGATTCTCGAAGTCCTCCACCAGCTTGCGCCAGGCGCTCTGCTCCGTGTCGAACGGGGCGCTCGGCTCGAGGCGCGTGGGGTCGGGCCGCAGGACGAAGGAGACCAGCCAGCCGAGGCTTTCGTTCTGCGAGAGGGCGACCTCGACGGTGTCGTCGCCCGCCCAGTCGGCCGCGTCGGTGATGAGCTCGACGGCGAGCTCGAGCTGGTTGGGGTCCATGGACTCCGGGCCCTCGGCGATGTCGTCGTCGATGCCGGTGAGGACGTAGGTGTTCTCGGCGTCGACCTCGAGTTCGAGGTCGCCCGTGGTGGCCTTGGCCACGACCTCGTCCCAAGTGGACACGTCGGCGATGTCGGTGTCGGCGAGGTCCTTGCCGTCCTTGATGGCCGCGAGGAGCTTCTTCTCGGACGGGAACACGTCGATCTCGCCGTCGCTGCCGAGGAAGATCGGCTTGTCGTCGAGGTAGCAGCGCAGCGTGTAGTACTCGGCGCCCGCCGTGACGATCTTGATCGGGTCGATGCCGACCTCGCCCCAGAAGCCGACGGGCTCGTCGTCACCCTCGTCGTCCGAAGCGGAGTCCACGGCCTCCAGGTCCTCCGGCTCGGCGGCCTCGGCCTCGGCGGACTCCTCGTGGAACGCGGCCAGCTCCTCGGCCGTCTGCTCCAGCACCGCGGCGTCGACGTCGGGCACGGTCACGATGCCGTCGATCGCGTCGAGCACGATGTCCCACTTCTCGGACACCGCCTTCGACAGGTCGTTCCACAGCGCCTCGCCGTCGCGGCCGGTGAACGGCAGCCGGCCCTGCTCGAGCAGCGAGAAACCTTCGTACGCGTCGAGGACCTCGTGCACCTCGTCCAGCTCGCACACGTCGGCGAGCGACCGGACGATGCCGACGATCTCGGCGAGCTCACCGATCGTCCACGAATCGGGCTCCTCGGCGACGAGCTCGGGCACACCGACGAGGTCGTAGGAGTGGTCGTCGTCCGGGATCAGCTCAGGCACGTTCAGCGCCGGCACCGCGTCCCACGCGGGGTGGTCGAGCAGGTCGTGCTGGTCGGACGTGCGCACGAAAGCGGCCAGGTGAGCGGCGTCGGGGAAGGCGTACAGGTCGTCCTCGTCGCCGAGGAACGCTTCCCACTCCTCGCCGTCCTCCCGCCACCGCGGAGCCCACAGGGTGACCACGTCGCCCTGCGGCAGCCCGAGCTCGATCGGGATGATGTCCTGTGCCATTCTGCGAACCCTCCGGAGTACCGCCCGTGGACGCGCGCCTGCCCGGAAGCATCCCCCGGTCGGTGCGCGGTACCGCGAAGCCTACGGGTTGGGGCAAGCAGCCGCGATCGCCCCTGGAGAACTGGCCGCCGCGGGATGGCACGATGGGCACCGCGATGACACTCACAGACCTCCTGCCAGCGGATCCCGACCCCGACGCCCTGTTCGAAGCCTTCTCCACCTGGACGGCCGAACGGGGCATCCAGCTGTACCCGGCGCAGGAGGAGGCGCTGATCGAGGTCGTCTCGGGGGCGAACGTCATCCTGTCGACCCCGACCGGGTCCGGGAAGAGCCTCGTGGCCGTGGGCGCGCACTTCACCGCGCTCGCCCACGGTCGCCGCAGCTACTACACGGCGCCCATCAAGGCGCTGGTCTCGGAGAAGTTCTTCCAGCTCATCGACATCTTCGGCGCCGACAAGGTCGGCATGATGACCGGCGACTCCAGCGTCAACGCGGACGCGCCGATCATCTGCTGCACCGCGGAAATCTTGGCGAACATCGCGTTGCGGTTCGGTGCGGACGCGCCCGTCGGCCAGGTCGTGGCCGACGAGTTCCACTTCTACTCCGAGCCCGACCGCGGCTGGGCGTGGCAGGTGCCGCTCATCGAGCTGCCGAACGCCCAGTTCGTGCTGATGTCCGCGACGCTCGGCGACGTCTCCTTCTTCGAGAAGGACCTCACGCGCCGCACCGGCCGGTCGACGGCCGTCGTGACGTCGGCGCAGCGCCCGGTGCCGCTGACCTTCCGCTACGCGCTCACGCCGGTGCACGAGACGATGTCCGAGCTGCTCAACGGCGGCCAGGCGCCCGTGTACGTCGTGCACTTCTCCCAGGCCGCGGCCATCGAGCGCGCGCAGACGCTGATGAGCATCAACGTCACCACCAAGGCCGAGAAGGAGGCCATCGCCGACCTGATCGGCGACTTCCGCTTCTCGGCCGGCTTCGGCAAGACGCTCTCGCGGCTCGTGCGCCACGGCATCGGCGTGCACCACGCCGGCATGCTGCCGAAGTACCGGCGGCTCGTCGAGACGCTCGCGCAGTCGGGCCTGCTCAAGGTGATCTGCGGGACGGACACGCTCGGGGTCGGCATCAACGTGCCGATCCGGACGGTCGTGTTCTCCGCGCTGACCAAGTACGACGGGGTGCGCCAGCGCCACCTCAAGGCGCGCGAGTTCCACCAGATCGCCGGCCGCGCGGGCCGCGCCGGGTACGACACCGACGGGTACGTGGTGGTGCAGGCGCCCGACCACGTCGTCGAGAACGCGAAGGCACTGGAGAAGGCCGGGGACGATCCGAAGAAAAAGAAGAAGATCGTCCGGAAGAAGGCGCCCGAGGGGTTCGTCAACTGGACGGAGAGCACGTTCGACCGGCTGATCGCGGCCGACCCCGAGCCGCTGACCTCCAGCTTCCAGGTCAGCCACTCGATGCTGCTGAACGTGATCTCCCGCCCGGGCAACGCGTTCGACCACATGCGCCACCTGCTGGAGGACAACCACTCCGACCGCCCCGCCCAGCGGCGACTCATCCTGCGCGCCATCGCGATCTACCGCGCACTGCTCGCCGCGGGCGTCGTCGAACGACTGTCCACACCGGACGCGGACGGGCGGATCGTGCGGCTGACGGTCGACCTGCAGTTCGACTTCGCGCTGAACCAGCCGCTGTCGCCATTCGCACTGGCGGCGGTGGAACTGCTGGACCTGGAGTCGCCTTCGTACGCGCTGGACGTGGTGTCCATCGTGGAATCCACCGTGGACAACCCGCGGCCCGTGCTGTCGCAGCAGCAGTTCAAGGCCCGGGGCGAGGCCGTGCAGGCGATGAAGGCCGAAGGCATCGAGTACGAGGAGCGCATGACGCTGCTCGAAGACGTCACGTACCCGAAGCCGTTGGAAGAGCTGCTTTCCGCCGCGTACGCCAGTTACCGCCAGGGCCACCCGTGGGTGGCGGACTACGAGCTCCGGCCCAAGTCCGTCGTGCGCGACATGTACGAGCGGGCGATGAACTTCGTGGAGTACGTGGGCTTCTACCAGCTCGCGCGCTCGGAGGGCCTGGTGCTGCGGTACCTGGCCGACACCTACGACGCGCTGCGCCACACCGTCCCGGACGAGGCGAAGACCGAGGCGCTGCAGGACCTCATCGAGTGGCTCGGCGAGCTCGTCCGCCAGGTCGACTCCAGTCTGCTGGACGAGTGGGAAGCCCTGCGCCACCCCGAGGAGGAGGGCCCGGTCTCGACGCGCCCGCCGGCGGAGCCGCCCGCCGTGACGCGCAACGAGCGCGCCTTCCGCGTGCTGGTGCGCAACGAGCTGTTCCGGCGCGTCGAGCTCGCCGCCCGGCGGAACTACTACGCCCTGGGCGAACTCGACGGCGGCGCCGGCTGGGACGCCGACGCGTGGGAAGACGCGCTGGCGGAGTACTTCGACGAGTACCCGTCCCTGGGCACCGGCCCCGACGCGCGCGGCCCGGCCCTGCTGCTCATCACGCAGGAACCCGACGTCTGGCGCGTGCGCCAGATCTTCGACGACCCCTCCGGCGACCACGACTGGGGCATCAGCGCGGAGGTCGACCTGCGTGCGTCCGACGAAGCGGGGTCGGCCGTGGTCCGGGTCGTGGACGTGAACCAGCTCTGACGGTTCCGCCGGGCGGCGGTTTCGAGGCTCTCGACGAGGTCGCCGGGCCGGTCGAAGGCGGCCGTGGCCCCGGCGCGGAGTGCTCCGGCCGTGGCTTGGCTGTGTGCGTTTGCCTTGGCCAAGCCGAAAACCGGCCGATCTGTCCACCTCGGCGATGGTGCGGACAGCTCGCGCCTGCGGGGTTGTCGGCTGTCGGCTCAGCGCGTGGGGAAGAAAGTGCCGGCGAGGCGGTTGGTTCGGAGCGGTGGTCATCGCGCCTCGTGGTTCGTGCTGCTTCCGGTTCCGGCGCGGCTCGAGAATGGCTGCGCGACCTCGGCGGAGCAGCCACCTTGGTCCGCCTGGAGCGCCTGGGCGGGCGGCATTTGCCGTGCTGGCGCGTCCGTTTGAGTGACGGTTGTCCGGACCCTGCGTGGGCGCCTCGGCCGGCCGCCTATCGTCGGCTGGCCTGAGGGAGAGGAGGGGACCGTGGCGGAGGACAAGACGAACAGCGGCGGTGACGTCGAAGCGAAGCCGGCCAGTGGTGGCGACGTGGAGGCCAAGCCGGCGAGTGGCGGGGACGTCGAGGCGAAGCCCGACAGCGGCGGCGACGTCGAGTAGCGCGGACCGCCGGCGGGGTCAGGCGAGAGCCAGGCGCCGCCGGCGGGAGCTGAGCAGGACGATGAGCATGATCAGCGAAAAGGCAGGCAAGGGGTAACCCAGCACCGACCCCACGCAGATGTCGAGCACCGGCGCCGCCACGGCTGCCACGAAGACCCACGTCGGCGCGGGGCGCGGTTTCGCGGTGGGGGACCAGGGCGTGCGCGACCACGGTTTCGCGACCGAAATCCAGGCCTGGAAAGCCAAACCGCCCGCCATGAGGCCTGCGCCGGCGGCCAGGCGCCACGAGGTGCTGCCCGTCGCGGCGGCGGATTCCAGCACGGGGGAGAGCACGAAGATCCCCGCGTAGAGCTGCACCAGCGTCAGGCCGAACTTCACGAGCACCCACCAGTGGCGGAAGAAGCCCCAGGCCGTGGCGCCTGCCAGGACCAGTCCGGTGAAGGCGGCGGCGTTCGCCAGGGGGGCGAGCAGCGTCGTGTCCAGCCGGCGGGACATCGACATCGCCGCGGCGCCCGTCGCGGCGTCGCCGGCGAGGGCGACGAGCGAGAGGGTCATGAGGGCCAGCGCCTGGCTCATCCACGCGATCGACGAAACCACGTGCAGCCACACCACCACCTGCCGCCACCGCGGCGAAGTCCTAGTCACAGCGACCACTCTCATCCACTGGAATCGGCGCCACATCGGGTGAAGACCCTGAAATCACCCGGAGACGAACGCCGTCCGCGCATCGAACCCGGCCTGCCACAACCCGATCGCGAACGCGGCCGTCGCCTCCAGCAACGCGGCGCGGCCCAGGTCACCCGCGGGCAGCGGAGTGCAGCCGACGTCCCGCACCAGCTCAGCCACCACCTCGACGGCCGCCGGATCACCGCACAGCGGCACCCCGAGCGGCCGCCCTTCGAACACCGGCGGGGCCATCCGCCACGCTTGCGCCGGCGCGAGGTTGAACGCCTTCACGATCAACGCACCCGGCGCCAGCGCCGGAAGCCTCGACGCCACCGGCGTTCCCGGCGGTGCCGGCGGTGCCGACGACGGACGGCCGGTCGCCACAACGGTTTTCGGCGTTGCCGCATCGGCCGAGTCCAGCGCCGGGGTTTTCGGTCGCGCCGCGGTGGCCGATTCGGGCGACGGAACCGGAAGTGCTGTGTGGCTTCCTGACGGTGCCGAGTGGTTCTCGGCGAGAGACGGAAGCCGAGGTGGTGGGAAGATTCCTGAGGTCGCCGCAGCGGCCGAGGTCGGTGAGGGTTCCGTGCCCAGCCGAGCCGACTCGTCCGGTTCCGGCACGCAGAGCCGAGATGCCGTCGGGTTTCCGGCCGAGGCCGCGGTGCCCGGTGCGAGCGACGGAAGCCGCGACGTCACCGGTGTTCCCGGCGTGCCTGGTGCCGACGACCGAAGGCCAGGCGCCGGGCACGTTCCCGGCGAAGCGGCGTTGGTCGAGGTCGGCGAGGGACGTGATGCCGACAGAGTTGATTCGTCCGGTGCCGTCGACGAAGCCGGAAGCTGTCCGCCAGGGGTGTTCGTGCAGTCGATCAGCACCGTTCCGTGCAGGGGAAGCCCGCGGAGCAACGGCAGTGCCGAAGTCGGCATCCCGAGCAGCACCGCGTCAGCCCAAGACGCGGCGCGAGACCAGGTCATCACCTCCGCCCCCAGCTCCCGGGCCAGCGCGGCCGTCCGTCCGGGGTCGCGGCCGGCGACAGCCAGAGAGTGGTGTGTCCAGTGCGAGCCCAGCGCCCGTGCCATCCCGCCGGTGCCGAAGAGGGCGATCCGCATGCCGAAGTCCTTTCGTAGCCTGGACCTCGACGCTACGAACCCCGTAGGAACCGAAAGGTAACCAACGCATGGACTTCCTCGCGGACTGCCGCACGCGGCTGGCGTTCGATCTGGTGGGGAACACGTGGAACCCGGTGGTCCTGTGGGCCCTGCGCAACGGCCCGAGGCGCCACGGGGAGCTGCGCACGCTCATCGGCGGGATCAGCGCGAAGGTGCTCACCGAGACCGTCCGCCGGCTCGCGGGGTACGGGTTCGTGACGCACCACAACGGCCACTACGCGCTCACCGAGCTCGGCGAAACCTTCCTCGGTCCGATCGAAGCGTTCGGTACCTGGACCGCCACGCACGGAGATCAAGTGCAGAACCCCGGGAAATCCTGAAGAGTTTCATCACAAACCCCACCCCTGCCGGACAACCGCGGGTTACCGTCCGCCGGACGTGAAGGAGGCGGCAGGGTGGTCGATTGGGCCGGGTTCGTCCCCGCGGCGGTGGTGGTTTCGCTGATCCCCGGGGCCAACCAGGTGCTCGGGCTGCGCAACGCCGCGCGGTACGGCGTCGGTGGTGCGCTGGTCGGGGTCGCGGGGCGGCTGGGGGCGTTCGTGGTGCTCGTGGGGCTGGTGGCGGCCGGCCTCGGCACCCTGCTGGCCGCGTCGGCGGAAGCGCTGACGGTGCTGAAGTGGATCGGCGTCGTATACCTGCTGTGGCTGGGGCTCAGCAGCATTCTGCGGGCGCGCCGGGAGATCGCGCAGACCGCGCAGGCAGCGCCGCGCAAGAGCGTGGCGGCGCTGGCCGCCAACGAGTTCGTCGTGGCGATCAGCAATCCGAAGGCGCTGCTGCTGTTCGCGGCTCTGCTGCCGCAGTTCACGACGGTCGGCAGTCCCGCCGCGCTGGCGGAGCTGGGTGCGGCGTACCTGGCGGTCGAGCTCGTCGTGGGGCTCGGGTACCTGCTGGTCGGCCGGGCCATCGGGGCGACGGGCATCCGCGCGAAGACCCAGCGCAAGGTCGACGCCGGCTCCGGGATCTGCTTCCTGCTGCTCGCCGGCGTCCTCGCGGCGGACGCCTCACTCTGACAACGGGCGCGCGGCCGCCAGTTCCAGCAGCGGTTCCGCGGCCGCGGTGTCGGTGACCAGCGTCGACACCATGCCCGAGCGCAGCACCGCGTCCACGGCCTCCGCCTTGGGCCGGCTGTAACCGATCGCGATCACCTCGGGCACGGCGAGCAGTTCCTCCGTGCTGATCGCCAGCACGTGGTGCGCCAGCCCCGTCGACAGCGCGTTGCCGGAAGCGTCGAACAGCCGCGCCGCGACCTCCGCCGCCGCCCCGCGCGCGGCGATGGCCGCGCGCTCCGCTTCGTCCAGCGCGTCGTACACCGTCGACTCGCCCGGCTGCCACGCGCCGATGCTCACGACGGCCTTGGTCAGCTTGCCGAACTGCCCGAAAGTCTCCGCGATGCCGGGCTGGTGGCGCAGGATCTCCGTCGTCCGCCGGTCCGGCAGCACCAGCGGGCCGAAGATCGGATAGGCGTCGCCGCCGGACACCGAGGTCACGCGGCTCACGGTTTCGACGGAGCGCCCGCGCATGTCCATCCCGGCCTGCACCCCGCAGAGCTGGACGATCGGGCAGCGCGGCAGTGACCTGATGGCCTCGGTCATCGCGTTGACCGACCGGGCCCACGACAGCCCGATCACGTCCGCCGGGCCGGCGATCTCCTCGAGGAGGTGAGCGGCGAGCGCCCCGACCTTCTTCCGCACGACCTCCCTCGGCTCCTTCGCGGCCGCTCGTTCGAGCACGAGCGCACGGTCCAGCCGGTAGGCGCGTCGCACCTCGTCGGACAGCTCGACGTCGATGGGTGCGGGCAGGTCGAACTCGACCCGCACGAGGCCCGTTTCCAGTGCGGTGTCGAGCAAGCGCGCCACCTTGAACCGGCTGATCCCGAACTCGCCGGCGATCTCCAGCTTCGAGCGTCCCTGCACGTAGAAGCGGCGCGCCATGGTGGCCAGCTCCAGGCTCTCCGTCAGCCGGGGCAGCCTCTTCGCTCTGCTCATATGAGCACTATAGCGCTCAATGTGCCCCGAAAGGTTGACGAAATGCCGAGAAAACACCTGTAATGCTTCCACCTATTAGCCGCACCACATGTGAAGACTGCTCATATGAGCGCCTAGGAAGGGGATGAGGCATGCGTGCCGCGATCGTGGACCGGCCCGGTGAGATCCGGGTCGGCGACGTTCCCGATCCGAAGCCCGGAGAGCGCCAGGTGGTCGTGAAGGTCGGCGCCTGCGGCATCTGCGGGACCGACCTGCACATCGCCGACGGGCACTTCCCGCCGACCCCGTACCCGATCGTCCCCGGCCACGAGTTCGCTGGCGAGATCGTCGAACTCGGCGCCGACGTGCCGGCCGAGTGGAAGGTCGGCGACCGCGTGGCCGTCGACCCGTCGATCTACTGCGGGTACTGCACGCCGTGCCGCTCGGGCCACGGCAACCTCTGCGCCAACTGGAACGCGACCGGCGACACCGTCAACGGCGCCTTCGCCGAGTACGTCGCCGTACCCGCCGACACCTGCCACAAGATGCCCGACTCCCTCACGTGGGAGCAGGGCGCGCTCGTGGAACCGGTCTCGTGCGCCGTGCACGGCGTGCGCCGCATCGGCGTCGAGGCCGGCGAACGCTTCCTCGTGGTCGGCGCGGGCACGATGGGCCTGATCATGCAGCAGCTGCTGCAGCGCGCCGGCGCCCACGTGACGGTCGTCGACCGCAACGCGAGCCGCCTGCCGCGCGCCACCGAGCTCGGCGCCGCCGCCGTCGCCGAGGACGTGTCCGCTTTGGACGGTGAGCTCTACGACGCCGCCGTCGACTGCACGGGCGCCGCGCCCGCCATCGAGTCGGCCTTCGACGCGCTGCGCCGCGGCGGCCGCCTGCTCGTGTTCGGCGTCGCCCCCGCCGAGGCCCGCGTGGCGCTCTCGCCCTTCCGCATCTACAACGACGAGATCACCGTCGTCGGCTCGATGGCCGTGCTCAACAGCTACGGCAAGGCCCTCGACCTCGTGGCCGGCGGCTTCATCGACACCGACGCGCTGATCACCGACACGCTGCCGCTCGAGCAGTACCCCGAAGCGCTGGCCAAGATGCGCAGCGGCTCGGGCCTCAAGATCCAGGTCCTCCCCGGAGGTGGCCGTGCGTAAGCTCCTGTGCCTCCTTGCCGCAACAGCGTTGTTCGTCACGGGATGCGCCGGAGCCGGATCGTTCGGCAACGGTGGGCGGACGCTCGTCATCGCGATCGTCTCGAACCCCCAGATGAAGGACGCCATCTCGCTCTCCGGTGAGTTCGAGAAGGCGAACCCGGGTGTGCACCTCAAGTTCGTCTCCCTCCCGGAGAACGAGGCGCGCGCGAAGATCACCGCGTCCACCGCCACCCAGGGCGGCGAGTTCGACGTGGTGATGATCAGCAACTACGAAGCCCCGCAGTGGGCGGCCAACGGCTGGCTCGAGAACCTCGAACCGCACATGAAGGCCACCCCGGGCTACGACGAGAACGACTTCATCCCCAGCATCCGCCAGTCGCTGTCGTACCAGAACCAGATGTACGCGGTGCCCTTCTACGGAGAGTCGTCCTTCGTCGTCTACCGCAAGGACCTGTTCCAGAAGGCCGGGATCACCATGCCGGCGCACCCGACGTGGCAGCAGATCGCGGGCTACGCCGCGAAGCTCGACGACAAGGCGGCCGGCGTGTCCGGCATCTGCCTGCGCGGCAAGCCGGGCTGGGGCGAGAGCCTCGCGCCGTTCACCACGGTGGCCAACACGTTCGGCGCGCAGTGGTTCGACAAGGACTGGAACGCCAAGCTCACCAGCCCCGAGTTCACGCAGGCCGCGAACTTCTACGTGAACCTCGTGCGCGACCACGGTGAGGTCGGTGCCTCCAGCGCCGGGTTCTCCGAGTGCGGCACGCGCTACGCCCAGGGCCAGGCCGCGATGTGGTACGACGCCACTTCGATGACCGGCACCACCGAGGACCCCTCCAGCAGCAAAGTCGTCGGCAAGAACGGTTACGCGCCGGCTCCCGTCGAGAAGACGCAGGCCAGCGGCTGGCTCTACACCTGGGCGCTCGGGATCCCGAAGGTCGCCAAGGACAAGGACGACGCCTGGAAGTTCATGGCCTGGATGACCGACAAGGCGTACGCGAAGAAGGTGGGCGAGACCTACGGCTGGAACCGCGTGCCGCCGGGCACCCGCCAGTCGACGTACGAGATCCCGCAGTACCGCGACGCGGCGAAGGCCTACGCCCAGCCGACGCTCGACGGGATCGCCGACGCCAACCAGCAGAAGGCGATGGTGAACCCGGTGCCCTACCCCGGCATCCAGTTCGTCGGGATCCCGGAGTTCCAGGACCTCGGCACGCGCGTCAGCCAGCAGTTGTCCGCGGCGATCGCGGGCCAGACCTCCGTGGCCGACGCCTTGCAGCAATCGCAGAAGTACGCGGCAACGGTCGGCAAGTCCTACCAGGAGGTGCAGCCGTGAGTGAGCCGACGACCGAATCGTTCAGCACCGCGCAATCGCCGAGCACCAGCGAGGTGGCCGCATGAGCACCCTCTCCGTCCCCGCCGGCACGGCGCCGGCCACGACCCGCACGACGACCACGAAGAAGGCCACCGGCACGGCCGGGAAGCGGCGGCTGCCGCTGCTGCCCGCGCTGATCTTCGTGATCGCGGTGACGCAGATCCCGTTCCTGCTCACCATCTACTACTCGTTCCAGTCGTGGAACCTGGTGCGCCCGGGGTCGGCGCACTTCGTCGGCTTCCGCAACTACGCCGACGTGTTCACCGACAGCACCTTCCTCGGTGCGCTGCTCAACACCGTGGTGCTCACCGTGGTGTGCGTGTTCGTGTCGCTGCTGCTCGGGCTCGGGCTCGCGATCCTGCTGGACCGCAAGTTCACCGGCCGCGGCTTCGTGCGCACGCTGCTGATCACGCCGTTCCTGATCCTCCCCGCGGCCGGCGCGCTGCTGTGGAAGACCACGATGTTCGACCCGACGTACGGCCTGCTGCACTTCGTGTTCGGCACCGACGTCGACTGGCTCTCGCAGTTCCCGCTCGCCGCCGTGATGGCGCAGATCATCTGGCAGTGGACGCCGTTCATGATGCTGCTGACGCTGGCCGGGCTGCAGAGCCAGTCGAAGGAGGTGCTGGAGGCGGCTTCCGTCGACGGCGCCAGCCGCTGGCGCACGTTCTACTCCATCACGCTGCCGCACCTGTCGCGGTTCCTGCAGCTGGCGACGCTGCTGGGCGCGATCTACATCGTGAACAGCTTCGACGCGATCTTCCTGATGACGCAGGGCGGGCCGGGCACGGCCAGCACCAACCTGCCGTTCTACATCTACCAGCGCGCGTTCGAGGGCTTCGACATCGGCCAGTCGTCGGCGATGGGCGTGGTCGTCGTGATCATCACGATGATCGTCGCGACCTTCGCCCTGCGCCTGATGTTCCGCGCGTTCTCCGTGGACGGAGGCACGAAGTGACCACCGCAACCGCCACCGCGCCCGGCACCGTTTCGGCCGACGCGCCGCAGCGTCCGCGCAAGCGCCGCTACGGGCCGGGCACGCTCACCGTCGTCACGTGGGTCCTGGCGATCCTGTTCGTCTTCCCGCTGCTGTGGATGATCCTCACGGCGTTCAAGCAGGAGTCCGACGCCTACACCGACCCGCCGAAGCTCTTCTTCAGCCCGACGTTCGACCAGATCTCCGGCGTGCTCAAGGGCGGTTTCCTGCCGTACCTGGCGAACTCGGCGTTCGTCACGATCATCTCGACGCTGCTGGTGCTGCTGCTCGGCATCCCGGCCGCGTACGCGCTGTCGCTGGCGCCGGTGAAGAAGACGAAGAACGCGCTCAGCTTCTTCCTGTCCACGAAGATGCTGCCGATCGTCGCGGCGATCATCCCGCTGTACGTGATCTCGCAGAACACCGACCTGCTGGACACGGTGTGGGCGCTGATCATCCTGTACACGTCGATGAACCTGCCGCTCGCGATCTGGATGATGCGCTCGTTCTTCCTCGAGGTGCCGGGCGAGATGATCGAGGCCGCGCACATCGACGGCGCCAACCTGCCGACCCTGCTGCGCAAGATCATCATGCCGGTGGTCGCGCCCGGCATCGCCGCGACCGCGCTGATCTGCGTGATCTTCTCCTGGACGGAGTTCTTCTACGCGGTCAACCTCACGGCCGCCCGCGCCGGCACCGTGCCGGTGTTCCTGGTCGGCTTCATCACGAGTGAAGGCCTCTACTGGGCCCAGCTGTCCGCCGCCGCGCTGCTGGCTTCGCTGCCGGTGATGATCGTCGGGTGGTTCGCGCAGAACCACCTCGTGCGCGGCCTGTCCATGGGAGCGGTGAAGTAAGCCATGTCCGCTGGAGTTCGTTACGAACAGGCTTCTCGGGTCTACCCGGGCGGGGTGCGCGCCGTCGACAAGCTCGACATGGAGGTGCCCGACGGCGAGTTCCTGGTGCTCGTCGGGCCGTCGGGGTCCGGCAAGTCCACGGCGCTGCGCATGCTCGCCGGGCTGGAGGACATCGACGAGGGCGCGATCCACATCGGCGACCGCGACGTCACCGAGCTGCCGCCGAAGGACCGCGACATCGCGATGGTGTTCCAGTCCTACGCGCTCTACCCGCACATGACCGTGGCCGACAACATGGGCTTCGCGTTGAAGCTGCGCGGGATGTCGTCGGCGGAGATCACGTCGCGCGTGGCAGAAGCCGCTCGCCTGCTGGATCTCACGAAGTACCTGGAACGCAAGCCGCGCGCGTTGTCCGGCGGCCAGCGCCAGCGCGTGGCGATGGGCCGGGCCATCGTGCGGGAGCCGAGCGTGTTCCTGATGGACGAACCACTGTCCAACTTGGACGCGAAGCTGCGCGTGGAGACGCGCGCCAACATCGCGGCCCTGCAGCGCCGGCTCGGCACGACGACCATCTACGTCACCCACGACCAGGTCGAGGCCATGACGATGGGCGACCGGGTGGCCGTGCTCAAGGACGGCCTGCTGCAGCAGTGCGACACGCCGCGGACCCTTTACGACGCGCCGGAAAACGCGTTCGTGGCCGGGTTCATCGGCTCACCGGCGATGAACCTCGCGACGCTGCCGCTGGTGCCGGGCGGCGTTCAGCTCGCGGACCTCGTGGTGCCGGTGCCCGCGGACGTGATTTCGCAGGCGGGGTCACGCGGGCTGTCGGAGGTGATCTTCGGGATCCGGCCCGAATCGCTGCGGCTGGTCGGCGAGGCCGAGGACGGGTTCCAGCTCGTGGTGGAGCTGGTCGAGGAACTCGGCGCCGACGCCTACATCCACGGCAAGGTGGGCGACGACCGGTTCGTGGTCCGCGTGGACGGGCGCACGCCGCCGCGGATCGGCGACAACGTGCGGGTCGCGTTGCGCGGGGAAGGCGAGACGCACTCGTTCGACCCGGCAACTTCCGAACGGCTCTGAGGTGCGGGGTGGCCGCCTTCCCCGGCGGCCACCCTCACTCGAGCACGGGGGACAGCACCGACGCGACCATGGGCCGCAGCGAGGCGGTGTCGCCGGAGCGGTCCGCGAAGAGCAGGTGACCTGTGCCGACCAACGTGGCCGCGAGGGTGTCGACGTCGGCTTCGGCGGACAACCGGCCGAGGTCGCGTTCGGCGGCCAGGTAGCGCGCCAGCATCCGCGCAGCGTCCGTCGCCAGCGGCACGCCGGGCCCGGGGCGGGCGGCGCGCAAGCGGGCGCGCAGCTCGTCGCGGAAGGTGACGAGCGCGACGACGGACACGGCCACCGACGAGAACACCTCCGTGAGCACTTCGGTCACGGTGTCGGCCACCGAACCGGTGCCGGCCTCCGCGACGAGCGTCTCCGCGCGCGCCTCGACCTGAGCGATGCGGTCGAGCACGAGTTCCGCCAGGAATCCGTCGAAGTCGGTGAAGTGCTTGTGCAGCACGCCTTTCGCGCAGCCGGCCTCGTCGGTCACGGCGCGGCTCGTCAGGGCGCTCGGCCCGCCCCGCAGCAGCACGCGCTCGGCGGCGTCGAACAGCTGGGTGCGCACGTCGCGCAGGTGGACCCCGGTCGGCACGAACAGAACTCCTGGCGTAGTGGGCACGTGCCCACTAGAGTGGGCGCATGCCCACTTTACCGGAGCCGCACCAGTTGAGACAGACCGCCGAGTCGTTCGGCGTCGACGCCGAACGCTACGACCGCGCGCGCCCGCGTTATCCGGCCGCGCTGATCGACCGCCTCGCGGCCGCCGGGCGGGACGTCCTCGACGTCGGCTGCGGAACCGGCATCGTCGCGCGACAGCTGCGCGATCGGGGCTGCGCGGTGCTCGGTGTCGAACCCGACGAGCGCATGGCGCAGTTCGCGCGAACCCGGGGGATCGACGTCGAGGTCGCCGCGTTCGAGCAGTGGGACGCGAAGGGTCGCACGTTCGACGCCGTCGTCGCCGGTCAGTCGTGGCACTGGGTCGAGCCGGCGCGCGGCGCCAGGAAGGCGGCGGAAGCGCTCAGGCCCGGCGGCCTGCTCGGTCTCTTCTGGCACCTGTTCGTGCCGCCGGAGGACATCGCGGCGGCGTTCGGCGAAGCGTTTCGCAAGGCCGTGCCGGAGTCCCCGATCAAGTTCAACCGGACGCCCACGCGGGACGCGTACCGGCCCGTGGTCGAAAAAGCCCTGGCCGGAACCGAATTCGGCGAGCCGGAGGTGCAGTTCTACGAGTGGCACCACGACTACACCCGCGACGAGTACCTCGACCTGCTCCCCACGCAGGGCGGCCTCACCCGCGTTTCGGACGAACAGCGAGCCGCGGTGCTGACCGCCGTGGGCGCCGTGATCGACGCCCGCGGCGGTCAGTTCACCTGCGACTACACGACCGTGCTGTTCACCGCCGAGAACCGGTGACTCACTCCTGAAGCGAAAGCGCCTGGCTGGGGCAGACGTTCACGGCCTCACGCGCCTTGTCCACCAGCTCGTCCTCGGGCGTGTCGTTCAGGACGATGACCGTGCCGTCGTCCTCGCTCTGGTCGAACAGGGCGGGCTCGGTGAGCACGCACTGGCCGGCGCCGACGCACTTGCCGGTGTCCGCGATGATCTTCATGGTTCCCTCTTCCTGGCTCGTGGTGGGAGCGTCTGTTGTCTACCAGCTCACCAGCTCACCGGCAGCCGATACAGGCCGTAGATCGACGCGTCGTCCTTGAACGGCAGGTCGTCGACGTCCGCGGCGAGCTTGAGCGTGGGGATGCGGCGGAACAGCGTGTCGAACACGATCTGCAGTTCGGCCCGCGCGAGGTTCTGGCCCAGGCACTGGTGCGGCCCGAACCCGAACGCGACGTGGTGGCGCGCCCCGCGCGTGAGGTCCAGCTTCTCCGGCTCGTCGAACACCGCCGGATCCCAGTTGGCGGTGTAGCCGAGCGCGAGCACGCCGTCGCCCGCCTTGATGGTGACGCCGCCGATCTCGACGTCCTCCACCGCGACGCGCGCGGTGGCCGTGTCGACGATCGTGAAGTAGCGCAGCAGTTCCTCGACGGCGTCGAGCGTTTTGCCGGGGTCGGCCTTGATCGCGGCGAGCTGGCCGGGGTTCTCCAGCAGGCCCACGGTGCCCAGCGAAATCATGTTCGCCGTGGTCTCGTGGCCGGCGACGAGCAACAGGAACGACAACCCCACCAGGGCGCGGTGGTCGTACGTGCCCTCCTCGCGCAGCTTCACGATCTGCCGGCCGAGCAGGTCGTCACCCGGCGCGGCTTCCTTGGCCGTGACGAGCCGGTCGAGGTACCCGCGCACGCGCTCGAACGAAGCCTGCCGCTCCTCGAACTCGACCGTGCGCTTGAGCAGCTTCGCCGTGTTCTCCTGGAAGAACCCGTGGTCCTCGTACGGCACGCCGAGCAGTTCGCAGATCACGAGCGACGGCACCGGCAGCGACAGCATCTCCACGAGGTCCACCGGCTGGCCGGCGGCGAGGACGTCGTCGATCAGCCCGTCGACGATCTCCTGGATCCGCGGCCGCATCGCCGTCACGCGCTTGACGGTGAACTCGCCCAGCACGGCCTTGCGCGCGGGCCCGTGCTCCGGCGCGTCCATCGTGATCATCGTGCGCTCGGCGTTCGAGCGCCGGAACACGTTGCCGCCCTTGACGAGCACGGGGAAGTTCTCGTTGAAGCGGTCCGAGGAGAAGCGGCGGTCGTTGAGCACCGTCCGCACGTCCTCGTGCCGCGAGACGACCCAGGCTTGTTTGCCGTCGGGGATCCGCACGCGGGTGATCGGCTGTTCCTCGCGGATCTGCGTGTACTCCTCGGGCGGCGCGAACGGGCACTTGCGCGCCACCGGCAGTTCGAGCTCTTCGGCTGTGGTCATGTCTCCTCCTTCACCAGGTCACGGGAAGCTCGTAGAGGCCGTAGATGAGAGCGTCGTCCTTGAACGGCAGGTCGTCGACGTCCTGGGCGAGCCTGAGCCCGGGGATGCGGCGGAACAGCGTGTCGAACACGATCTGCAGCTCGGTGCGCGCGAGGTTCTGGCCCAGGCACTGGTGCGGCCCGAACCCGAACGCGACGTGGTGACGCGCGCCGCGCTCGATGTCGAACGCCGCCGCGTCCTCGAACACGTCCGGGTCCCAGTTCGCCGCGTACGCCATGAGGACCACGCCCTCGCCCGCCTTGATCGTGACGCCGCCGACCTCGACGTCCTCCTTCGCCATGCGCGTGGTGTTGTCCACGATGGAGAAGTAGCGCAGCAGCTCCTCGACGGCGGGCAGCGTCTTGGCCGGGTCGGCCTTGATCAGCGCCAGCTGGTCCGGGTTCCGCAGGAACGCGACGGTGCCGAGCGAGATCATGTTCGCCGTGGTCTCGTGCCCCGCCGCGAGCAGCAGGAACGCGAGGCTCACCAGCTTCGCCCGGTCGTACGTGCCTTCCTCGCGCCGCTTGACGATCTGCCGTCCCAGGAGGTCGTCGCCGGGCTCGGTTTCCTTCTGGGCGATCAGGTCGGCGAGGTAGGACTGCACGCGCTCGAACGCGGCCCGCCGCGCCTCGGCGGTGGTGTTGCGCTTGATCAGCTGCTTGGTGTTCTCCTGGAAGAACTCGTGGTCCTCGTACGGCACGCCGAGCAGTTCGCAGATCACGAGCGACGGCACGGGCAGCGACAGCGCCTCGACCAGGTCGACCGGCTGGTCGGCGGCGAGGATGTCGTCGATCAGCCCGTCGACGATCTCCTGGATCCGCGGCTTCAGCTCGCCGACGCGCTTGACGGTGAACTCCCCGAGCACCGCCTTGCGCTCCGGACCGTGCTGCGGCGCGTCCATCGCCAGCATCGTGCGCTCGGCTTCGGTGCGGCGGATGACGTTGCCGCCGGGCACGAGCGTCGGGAAATCCGGGTTGAGCCGGTCGGCGGAGAAGCGCGGGTCGTTGAGCACGGCCCGCACGTCCTCGTGCCGCGCGAGGACCCAGGCCTGTTTGCCGTCCGGGATCTTCACCCGGTGCACCGGTGGCTCTTCGCGCGTGGCCGTGTACTCCTCGGGCGGCGCGAAGGGGCACTTCCGCGCGACCGGGAGCTCGTCCATCGTGGTCATCGCTCCTCCTTCACCAGGTGACGGGCAGGCAGTGGAGACCGAAGATCGCGGAGTCGTGCTTGAACGGCAGCTGGTCCACCGGCATCGCCAGCTTCAGGGTCGGGATGCGGCGGAACAGCGTGTCGAACACGATCTGCAGCTCCATGCGCGCGAGGTTCTGGCCGAGGCACTGGTGGGCACCGAAGCCGAACGCCACGTGCTTGCGGCCGCCGCGCGTGATGTCGAGCTTTTCGGGCTCGGGGAAAGCTTCCGCGTCGAAGTTCGCGGCGTAGCTGAGGCCGAGCACACCCTCGCCGGCGCGGACCGTGACGCCCGCGATCTCCACGTCCTCGGTCGCGACGCGGGTGGTCGCGAACTCGGCGATGGTGAAGTAGCGCAGCAGTTCCTCGACCGCGTCGAGGGTCTTGCCGGGGTCGGCCTTGATCGCGTCGAGCTGCTCGGGGTTCTCCAGCAGCGCGACCGTGCCGAGCGAGATCATGTTCGCCGTGGTCTCGTGGCCGGCGATGAGCAGCAGGAACGCGAGCGACACGAGGTCCTTGTGGTCGTACTCGCCCTCTTCGCGCTTCTTGGTGATCTGCCGGCCGAGCAGGTCGTCGGTCGGGTCCGCTTCCTTGGTCTTGACGAGCTCGTCGAGGTAGTCCTCGAGCGCCAGCACCGACTCGAGCCGGTCGTCGGAGCTGATCTCGCGGCTGAGGATGCGCGAGCTGTGCTTCTGGAAGAACTCGTGGTCGGCGTAGGGCACGCCGAGCTGCTCGCAGATCACGAGCGACGGGACCGGCAGCGACAGGGCCGAGACGAGGTCCGCGGGCTGGTCCCCGGCCAGCATCGCGTCGATGTGCTCGTCGACGATCTCCTGGATGCGCGGCTGCAGCGCCTTCATCCGCTTCACGGTGAACTCGCCGACGACCTCGCGGCGCGCGGGCCCGTGCTGCGGCGCGTCCATGTTGATCAGCGACGGGTTGAGCTTGCGCTCGCGCCGCGGCGCGCCGTCGCGGAACAGGATCGGGAAGCCCGGGTTGAAGCGGTTGGAGCTGAACCGGGGGTCGTTCAGCATCGCGCGCACGTCTTCGTGCTTCGTGAACACCCAGGCGTGCTGGCCGGAGTCGAGCTTGACGAACTTCGCCCGTTCGTCCTCGAAACGCTCGTACTCCGGTGGTGGCGCGAACGGGCAGGTGCGGGTCATCGGGAAGCTGGCGAGTTCTGGTTCGGCAACTTCGGTCATGGTGGAGCCCCCTTGGTGGATTTGCACCGTTGATCCGGCTGATCCGGTACTGTATGTATGTGGAGGATTACATTCCGGTTCATTTCCCACGGTACCGAACCGGAGGATTTCCGTCCACTAGCAAAGGGATGACCGCTCGTGTGTTCAGCCCGTCGAACGTTGACCATGCGAGAATTTGCGCTCGTAATGAGTTCCCGGCGAGCGGAAGGTGGGCCATGAGCGCAGACCCCCAGGTCCCGCTGCGGGCCGACGCACGACGCAACCGCGACCAGATCATCGCCGCGGCGCGGACGATCTTCGCCGAGGACGGCCCCGAGGTGCCGATGGAGGAGATCGCCCGCGCGGCCGGCGTCGGCGTGGGCACCCTCTACCGCCGCTTCCCCGACCGTGAAGCCTTGATCAGGGCTGTCGCCGTCGACAACTTCTCCCGCGTCCTCGACGACGCCCGCCGGGCGTCCGAAGAAGAGCCCACCGCGTGGCAGGCCCTCGTCCGGCTGCTGTACCAGTCGGTGGAGCTGCACCTGTCGGTGCAGCTGGCGATGGTTTCGAAGCTGGCTCTGGAGATCCTCAAGGACGATCCGGCGATCGCCACTCTGCGCGAGGATCTGCTGGGCGAGCTCGAGGTGATGGTCCGCGGCGCGCAGCGCGAGGGGACGCTGCGGCCGGACGTCGCGGAGGGCGACGTGGCGCTCCTGTTCGCGTTGCTGCTGCGCCAGCTGGAGTCGCGGTCGCCGGAGATCGCGCAGATGTCCACGGAGCGCAGCATCACGATCATGATCGACGGGTTGCGGGCCCGGCCGGGGACGCCGTTGCCGGGCCGGCCGTTGAGCCGGCACGACATCCACTGATCACCGGCCGCGGCGAACTGCGGGTCGGTGGTGTCGGGCTCGGGGTGAGCGACGGGTTTCGAACCCGCGGCCTCCTGGTGTCGGGCTGCGCCGCGATGCGTGGCGCGGATCTTCTGCGAGCTGCCGGAAACCTGCGCGCGGCCGCGCGCGCGTTCACTCTTTCCGACGTTTCGGGTCAGTCGGGGTTGCGTGGGTGGGGGCGATCCCACACCGGGGCATCCCGGGCCGAGGGTGGGCGTCTTCCCGGGTAAGAGCGATCGAGGTGAATGAATCACCGGAGGGGATCGCTCCGACCGGGCGGAGAGGCTGCCCGGGCACCACAGGGAGGAGTGTCCGACATGACCACTCGCAAGATCTTCAGCCGGGCGATCGCCGCTGTCGCCGTTGCCGGTGTCGCGGCGGGGGTGACGGCTCTGGCGGCCGGCACGGCGAGCGCGGACCCGGCGTCGAGCGTGCAGCCCTGCACCTCGAACCAGTTCACCACGAAGCTCGTCTACGGCGGCGCGGGTGCGGGCAACCGCTACGGCGCCATCCAGTTCACCGCCAACCCGGGTGAGCGCTGCACGCTCACGCCGCAGGTGCCGGTGACCCTCACGGGCGCCCACAACGTGCTCGTCGACTACCAGATCCCGGCCGACGCGCCGTCCGTCGCGCTCGTCGACGGTTCCTCGGCGTACGTGCCGCTGCACTGGACCGGCATCGAGCCGTCCGACAACCAGGAGACGCCCAACGGCATCAGCATCGCGGCGCCGTCGCACTCGAACCAGCGCGGGGACTACATCGACCCGTCCGTGTTCATGGACTGGAACCTCGGCGCCGTCGACGCCGACTCGGTCAGCCACACGATCGACGTCGGCCCCGTGACCCAGGGCCTGGCGCCGACCGCGTGACGGCTCCGGCCTGACGAGACAGGGGCGGGTGGCACACCAGGGGGTGCCGCCCGCCCCTGTTTCTTGCGCTCAGACTTTCCCGCGCTCAGACGCCCAGCGGGTGCCAGACCGTTTTCGCCTCCAGGAACCGGCGCAGCCGCGAAAGGTCCGGCGTCACCGTCCAATCAGGCTCCTTGTCCGGCACGGTGAGCACGCGCTTCACGGTGCCGGCCGCCTCGCGCGCCAGCGTGATGCGGTCTTCCGGCGTCGCGCCCGTCGGGTCGAGGGCGTTGACGTCGGCGTGGGATGCGAGCCACGGGCCCAGCTCGGCCGCGCGCCCGGTCAGCACGTTCGCGACGCCGCCCGGCAGGTCGGACGTCGCCAGCACCTCCGACAGCGTGATCGCCGGCAGCGGCCGGTTCGCGCTCGACACCACCACGGCCGTCGACCCGCTCGCCAGCACCGGCGCCAGCACGCTCACCAGGCCGAGCAGCGACGACTCCTGCGGCGCGAGCACACCCACGACTCCGGTCGGCTCGGGCACCGTGAACGAGAAGTACGGCCCCGCAACGGGATTCGCCGCCCCGAGCACCGACGCGATCTTGTCGGTCCACCCGGCGTACCACACCCAGCGGTCGATCGAAGCGTCCACAAGGGACTCCGCTTGGCTCGGCGCGAGCCCCTCCGACGCGGCGACCTCGCTCACGAACTGCTCGCGCCGGCCCTCCAGCATCTCGGCGACGCGGTAGAGCACCTGCCCGCGGTTGTAGGCCGTGGCGCCCGACCAGCCGCCGAACGCCTTGCGCGCGGCCACCACGGCGTCGCGCACGTCCTTGCGCGACGCGTGCGCCGCGTTGGCCAGGAACTTCCCCTGCGGATCCGTGACCGGGTACACCCGGCCCGACTCCGACCGCGGGAACGCGCCGCCGATGTAGAGCTTGTACGTCTTGGCGACGGAAATCCGGCCGGCCTGTGTTGACTCAGACATCGAGGTAAGCCTCCAAGCCGGTGCGCCCGCCCTCGCGGCCGAACCCGGACTCCTGGTAGCCGCCGAACGGCGCGGCGGGGTCGAAGCGGTTGAACGTGTTGGCCCAGACGACACCGGCGCGGAGCTTGTTCGCCATCCACAGGATGCGCGAGCCCTTCTCCGTCCAGATGCCGGCCGACAGCCCGTAGGGCGTGTTGTTGGCCTTCGCCGCGGCCTCGTCCGGCGTGCGGAACGTGAGCACCGACAGCACCGGCCCGAAGATCTCCTCGCGCGCGATCCGCATCGACTGGTGCACGTCGGAGAACACCGTGGGAGCGAAGAAGAACCCGCGGTCGGGCACCGGGCACGGGCTCGTCCAGCGCTGCGCGCCCTCCGCGTCGCCCGATTCCACGAGCCCGCGGATCTTCGCGAGCTGTTCGGCGGAGTTGATGGCGCCGATGTCGGTGTTCTTGTCCAGCGGGTCGCCCAGGCGCAGTGTCGAGACGCGGTAGCGCAGCTTCTCCAGCACCTCTTCGGCGACGGATTCCTGCACCAGCAACCGGGAACCGGCGCAGCACACGTGGCCCTGGTTGAAGAAGATCCCGTTGACGATCCCCTCCACGGCCTGGTCGAGCGGCGCGTCGTCGAACACGACGTTCGCTGCCTTGCCGCCCAGCTCCAGCGTGAGCTTCTTGCGCGTGCCCGCCACCGTGCGCTGGATCAGCTTGCCGACCTCGGTCGAGCCGGTGAACGCGATCTTGTCGACGTCCCCGTGTTCCACCACGGCCGCGCCGACGTCGCCCGCGCCCGGCAGGATGTTGACGACACCCGGCGGCAGCTCGGCCTGTTGGCAGATCTCCGCGAACACCAGCGCCGTGAGCGGGGTGGTCTCCGCCGGCTTGAGCACGACCGTGTTGCCCGTGGCCAGCGCCGGCGCGATCTTCCACGCGAGCATCAGCAGCGGGAAGTTCCACGGGATCACCTGGCCCGCGACGCCCAGCGGCTTCGGGTCCGGCCCGTAGCCCGCGTACTCCAGCTTGTCGGCCCAGCCCGCGTGGTAGAAGAAGTGCGCGGCGGCCGTGGGGATGTCGGAGTCGCGCGACTCCTTGATCGGCTTGCCGTTGTCGAGCGACTCCAGCACCGCCAGCTCGCGCGAGCGCTCCTGGATCAGCCGCGCGATGCGGAACAGGTACTTCGCCCGTTCGCGGCCCGGCATCTTGGACCACACGGATTCGTAGGCCGCGCGCGCCGCCCGCACGGCGGCGTCCACATCGGACACCGACGCGGTGCCGACCTCCGCGAGGATCTCCTCGGTCGCCGGGTTCACCGTCTTCAGCGGCTCACCGGAGCCGTCGACGAACTCGCCGCCGATGAACGGCCGGTAGTGGTCCTTGAGGTTCGCGATGTCGCGCGATTCGGGCGCGGGGGCGTATTCGAAGATGCCCATGGTCAGTCCACCGTCACGTAGTCGGGGCCGCTGTAGTGGCCGTCCACCTGGGTGCGCCGCTGCAGCAGCAGGTCGTTGAGCAGGCTGGACGCGCCGAACCGGAACAGGTCCGGGGTCAGCCACTGCTCACCGGCGACCTCGTGCACGGCGACGAGGTACTTGATCGCGTCCTTCGCCGTGCGGATCCCGCCCGCGGGCTTCACGCCGCGCAGCTGGCCGGTCTGGACGTGCCAGTCGCGCACCGCCTGCAGCATCACGTGCGTGACGGGCAGCGTCGCGGCGGGGGAGACCTTGCCGGTGGACGTCTTGATGAAGTCACCCCCGGCCAGCAGCGCCAGCCACGACGCGCGGCGGACGTTGTCGTACGTCGCCAGCTCGCCCGTTTCGAGGATGACCTTCAGGTGGGCGTCGCCGCTGGCCGCCTTGATCGCGCGGATCTCGTCGAACACGTCCATGTAGCGGCCCTCGAGGAACGCGCCGCGGTCGATGACCATGTCGACTTCGTCGGCGCCGTACTCCACCGCGAGGCGCGTGTCGGCCAGCTTGACGTCCCGGCTCGTGCGCCCGGACGGGAACCCGGTCGCGACGCTCGCCACGTGGACGCCGCTGCCCTTGAGCGCCTCGACCGCCGCCCCGACCAGGTCGGGGTAGACGCAGACGGCGGCCACGCGCGGGCAGTCCTGCCGCTCCGGGTCCGGCCGCTGCGCCTTGGCCGCGAGACCGCGGACCTTGCCGCGGGTGTCGGCGCCTTCGAGCGTGGTCAGGTCGACCATCGAGATCGCCGTGTCGATCGCCCAGCGCTTGGCGTCCTTCTTGATGCTGCGGGTGCCCAGTGCCGCCGCGCGCTGCTCGACCCCGACCTGGTCGACGCCGGGCAGCCCGTGCAGGAACCGCCGCAGGCTCGCCTCGTCGCGAGTCACGTCCGCCAGCGGCGCCGGGGTGTCCGGTTCCGCTTCCGGGCTGGTGGTAGTTGCCATACCCGTGAGTGTATGTGGGCGACCGACCGTGCCGGGTCACTCACGGGAATCTGTGGATTACTCGTCGGCGGGGGAGTGGTTGTCCACAGATCCAGGTTCGGACCTTGCGGCGGGGTGCCGCCCGCGGTTCAGTGGTCAAGCGGGCCGACGCGGGGGAGCCGGCGGGATCAGGACTCGATCTGCGGGTTGCTGTCCTTCTTCGCCTTCTTGCGGTACACGACCACGCCGCCCCAGAAGGCGAGGCCGTTGATGGTCACGGTGGGGGCGGTGGGAGGGGCGGGCGGGGCCCCGGATTTGTCTTCGAGGACGAAGCCGCCCATGAGGCCGATGCCGGTGACGTCGACGTTGATGTCGTCGGGGACCGTGATCTCGATGCCGCCCATGATGGCGACGGCGGTGATGGTCGACTGCCGGTCGGCGAAGCGGGCGCTGCGGAGGTCGATCTGCGCGCCGCCCCAGAAGGCGACGCTCGTGTGCTGAGGAGGGAGGACCCAGCTGCCCTTGCGGATGGCGCCGGAGAGGACGCCGACCGAGACGTTCGAGCCCGGGTGGCCGCCGATGCGGTTGTCGGGCATGCCGAGTGCGCGGCTGGTGGCCGGCTGCAGTGCGGTGGAAGCGGTGGGAGTGTTGCCGACCGGCAGGTCGCGCGTCACGGGCTTCAGCTCGCCGACGGTCTTCGCCGCGTACACGGTGGAGAGCCGCTCCTCGAGTTCGGTCATCGTGATGCGGCCCTCGGACAGGGCCTGGTGCAGGACCTGCGCGACCTGTTCGCGGTCGGCGTCGGAGGCCCGCATCTCGTCGGGCGGAACGGCTGCGTCGTCACTCACCCGCCGCAGCCTAGCCCGATCGAGGGGCGCCCGGGTCCATCGAACGACGGATAGGGGCACGATGGACCGATGGCTTCGACACTGGTGGGGACCATCGCACTGCCCGACGGCGCCGTGGTGCGCGGGCGCGGCCTCGGCCGCCCCGCCCCGGACGGCCCACCCCCGGCCTATGGTTTGTACCTGGGCTCGGCCCGCCTGCGCGCCAAACACGACGCGACCCTGACGTGGGACCACGACTGGATCCGCTGGCCCGACTTCCTGTTGCCCCTGAACTGGGCGGACGCCCGCCGCAAGATCCTCGAGTTGCACACCCGGGCCCTCGCGGGCGACGCGGTGGAAGTGGCCTGCTACGGCGGCGTCGGCCGCACCGGGACGGTCCTCGCCTGCCTTGCCACGCTGTCCGGTCTCGCACCCGACGAAGCGGTGATGTGGGTGCGCGAGAACCACCACCACCGGGCCGTCGAAACGGCCTGGCAGCGGCGGTGGGTTCGCTGGTTCGCTAGCGCGCGGAGCTGAGGAACGCGGTCCAGGCGGCGGGCGACACGGTCAAGTGCCCGCCCGCGCGGTCCTTCGTGTCCCGGATCCCGATCTCGACCGACGACGTCGCGACCTCGACGCAGTTGGACTGGTCGGTGCTGTGTGAGCTCTTGCGCCAAGCCGTGAACTCGACGCAGTTGGACTGGTTGGTGGTGTAGGAGCTCTTGCGCCACTCGGCCTGGGCGAAGTCGGGGGCGATCATGTTTCGTACTCCTCACGTTGAGACGTCTCGCCGATCATATCGGCAATCAGCCGTGCTGAGTCGCCAGTTGACAGCGCGACCGAGCGAACATCGCGCCAAGTTGACTTGATCGTGTCGACGAAGTCGTCCTCTTCGAGGAAGCTGTTGGTCCCGCGAGACTCGACATGCGCGAGTGTTGGTTCGTTGAAGAACTCGAGCAGGACGAACGGCCCTTGCAAACCGGCATGGGCCCGGGCCGCGAACGGCACAACCTGGAAGGTCACATTCGACCTGCGGCCTAGGAGTATGAGGTGGTGGAGCTGAGCACGCATGGTTTCCTGGTCGCCGATCGGCCGATGAAGGGCCATTTCATCCACCAGGAGATGCACCGTGGGTGCGTTGTTGCGGCCGAGGATCAGCTGACGTTTGGCGCGTGCGGTGACGAGACCTTCGACTTCGGCCCCGGTGAGTTGCGGGTCGCAGCCGTGTAACAGAGCGCGGGCGTATTCGGGGATCTGTGCAATGCCCGGGATTAGCAAGGTCTCGTAGTTCTTGATGACCGAAGCCTGCTCTTCGAAGCGGATCAGGTCCTTCCACGTGGGTGGGAGTTTCCCGTTCACTTCATGCCAGTTGCGCTCTTCACCACCCCGGACGAGTGCCATGAGTTCTTGCCGCAAAGCCGACGGTGCCTGCAGAAACCCGAGGATGGCGGCGACGTCGTCGGCGTACAAGCCGCGGTCGCCGGTTTCCATGCGGCTGATTTTGCTCTCGGAGAAGTCGACGCCTTCGGCCACCTGTTTGCAGGTCATTCGGCGCAGGAGCCGCAGCCGGCGCAGTTCCCCGGAAACTCTCCGCTGGCGAACGGAAACCCCTTTGTTCTTGGTCATGCGCACACTTTGTCCTCTTGCCACGGTGGCACGAAAGATCGCTCACCTGAAGGTAGGTTGCGTGCGACTCCGGCAAGGCGGGAACGTTCGGCTCGTGTTCTCGCGGAGGAGGAAAACCATGCGCCAGTCGTGGCGGATCAGTGGATCGTACGCCAACTGGAGGATCATCGTGTGCATCGAGCCGCCCGATGACGCGACGAGCGCGGATGTGCCGGAGTGGCCGTTCGACAAGCTGGCGCCCGTGGTGGGGCATTTCTTCGAGGCGGTGAACTACTACGAGATGAGCCGCGACGCGGACGGGGCGCGGCAGCTAAGTTAGGCGGCATGGATGTGCACGTCGTCGACCACCCGCTGGCCAAGGCCCGCCTCTCCACGATGCGGGACGCGCGGACGGACAGCGCGGCGTTCCGGGCCGCGCTGCACGAGCTGACCGTGATGCTCGTGTACGAAGCCACGCGCGACGTACCGGTGCGCACCGAACGGATCCACACGCCCGTCGCGCGCACGGAGGCCTACCGGCTGACCAACCCGCCACTGCTGGTCCCCGTGCTGCGCGCCGGGCTGGGCATGGCCGACGAGGCGCACAAGATGATCCCCGACGCGCAGATGGGGTTCGTCGGCCTCGCGCGCGACGAGGAGACGCTCAAGCCGACGCCGTACCTCGAATCGCTGCCCGAGTCGCTCGCCGACCGGCCCGTGATGGTGCTCGACCCGATGCTCGCGACCGGCGGTTCGATGGAGTACACCATCCGCCTGCTCACCGACCGCGGCGCCACGGACGTCACGGCCATCTGCGCGCTGGCCGCGCCGGAAGGCCTGAAGCACCTGGAGCAGACCGGCCTGCCCGTCCGCGTGGTCACGGCCAGCATCGACGAGCGCCTCAACGACTCCGGCTTCATCGTCCCCGGCCTCGGCGACGCCGGCGACCGCCAGTACGGCGCGGTGTAGGGCCTGTCGGGCGGAGCACGCCGGACAGGCCCTTGGTCCCGAGAGGGCTCAGCGCTTGAGGGTGAAGGTGAAGTCGCCGGAGAGCCTGCCGCTCAGCCGGACGGCCGAAACGAGCTTCCCCTCCGTGAGCAGCCTCTCGACCTCGGCCCGTGGAAGAGCGCACCCTTCGGCGATCAACCGCACCGGCCGGACCGGGATCCGGGCCGCGAACCGGACGGATACGTCGAGCACCTCGCTATCCGGCTGAACCGAGCCGGTGTCGAGGCGCCAGGCGCCGTCCCAATCGAGGGTGATGCGGTTGCGGTGCCGCAGGACCGGATCCTGCAGCAGCTCGGCGGTCAGGCCGAGGTCGTTGTCGTGCAGCCGATCGAGCAGCTCGGGCCGGACGGAGCGCACGTTCACCCGCTCCAGGACCGTGAGCTTCGCCGTGTCCCCGCAGCCGGTGCAGAGCACGAGGAGCCAGGCGTCGATGAGCTTGTGGTTGGCGTTGACGCGAAATTTGCCGCCGGCCCGGAAGCGCTCGGCCGCGCACGAATGACAACGGCGGCGGACGACGGGCAGGCAGGTGGGCGTGACCGCCCAGGTTGTGGACATGGCAGTACACCGGTTTCAGTGAGAAGTCCGCAGCAAGGAAGAACGCGGCGCACAGGCGCGACGCGTGACAGATCAGCGCTCGGGAGGTCTCACAGGGTGTACAACGGCACGTCCTCGTCCAGCCGACACGGTTCGGCGCCACGGTAATCGCGCCCGGCGGCGCCGCTCCACTGGTTTTCCGCCGGCGCCGCGCACCCGGAACTTTCCGCAACCCGGCCACAACACCTCCCCGCCGGCCGGACACTTCCCGGTGTGAGCATCCAGGGGGTGTCCGTGGACGCGGATCTCTTCGTCCGCGCGGCGGGCGGGGACGAGCGGGCCTTCGGTGAACTGTTCGAGCGCCACGTGCAGGCGGTGTGGAACCACGCGTACCGGCTGACGGGGTCGTGGGCGGCCGCCGAGGACCTGACGTCGAACACGTTCCTGATCGCGTGGCGCAAGCGCGGGGAGCTCAAGCTGGTGAGGGACAGCGCGTTGCCGTGGCTGTACACCGTCGCGGGCAACCTCGCGCGGACCGAGCACCGCGGCGCGCGCCGCCGGCTGCGGCTCCTCACCCGGATCCCCGGGGCGGCGCCCGTCCCCGATCACGCGGAGGCCGTCGCCGAGCAGGTGGACGGACAGGCGCGGCTGAGGGCCGTGCTCGAGGCGGTGCGCGGGCTGCCGAAGGCGCAGCGGCAGGTCGTCGAGCTGTGCCTGCTCGGCGACCTGAGCATCGCCGACGCGGCGGCGCTGCTGGAAGTCGCGGAGGTCACCGTCCGCTCGCACCTGTCGCGGGCGCGGGGGCACCTGCGCGCCCTCCTCGACGAGAAGCCCTTGGAGGACCAGTGATCGACAACCTCCCGCCGCAGCGTGAGCTGCCACCCGAGGTGCGAGACCGCATCCGCCACCGGGTCCACACCGGACTCGACGCGGCCCGGCCGGCCCGCCGCGGGCGTCCGGTGTGGTTGGCC
Source organism: Amycolatopsis sp. NPDC051903 (assembly GCF_044452505.1). NCBI lineage: Bacteria > Bacillati > Actinomycetota > Actinomycetes > Pseudonocardiales > Pseudonocardiaceae > Amycolatopsis > Amycolatopsis sp. NPDC051903. Next base: position 653,912 of record NZ_JBITBT010000001.1, read on the forward strand.
GCAGCGGCCGTCGTCGTGGTCGCCACGGGTGTGGTCTTCGCGACCGGGGTGCCGCGCGGCGGCTCGGTCGCCCCGGCCCAGCCCGTCGCACCGTCCGAGGCGACCCAGTCGCTCGACCGCTGCTGGAACGCGGCGAAACCCTACGACAGCACCCTCCCCGTACCGAGCGACTGGACGTTCCCGTTCATCTTCAAACACCGTGACGCGACGGTGTTCGCGGCGATGGTCGGCAACCGGCCGCTGTTCTGCGAGGTGACGCTGACCACGGTCACCGTTTCGGATCCCGACGCGGTCCCCGCGCCCGTGCCCGGCTCGGCCGCCAAGGTGTTCCTGCGCACGGCCGACGGCCTGGTGGCGGGGCTGGCCGACCCGGCTTGGCGGGGCGTGCAGGCGGTCACGCCCGGGGCCACCGTGAAGCCCGACGGACTGCCCGCTTCGTGGTTTTCCCCGTTGTCGCACCAGTTCGCCGTGTTCACCGGCGTCGGCCCGGCGGTGCCCGTCGCCCTCGGCCCGCAGGGCGGTGCGGTGGGCGCTGCTTCGGTGATCGCGGCCCCGGCCCCGCTGACCACCAGGGTCGACCGGCCGGCGTCGGCGGATCGCCGGTCCGAAGCCGGCCGATTCCTCGACGTGTGCCTCGCCTCGGCCCAGCAGCAGGTGCCCGACCGCGGCGCCTACGTCGCTGGGGCCCACCTCAGCTGGAACGACCGCCAGGTGGTCGTCGCCCGGCTCGGGCAGCGGGTGCTCACGTGCTCGGCCCGCCCGGATCCGACGAAACCGGGAGCCCTCTACTACGCCGTCAACCCAGCGCTCGGGTCCGGCGAGCTGGAGCCGGGCCCCGGCGTGGGCACACTGGTCCCGGTGCTGGCTCCGGTGAAGGACACCGGGGTTCCCGAGCGAACGGTTCTCGCCGGCGCCGTGCCGCAGAACGTGACCCGGGTTTCGGTCACCTACCCCGGCGGCCGTCCGCAGGAAGCCGCCGTGGCGCACGGGACCTTCGCGATCTGGCACACCGACGCCGACGACTCCTCGACCGTCGACGCGCGCACCGAGGTGAAGGCCTACGACGCGGCGGGCGAGCTGGTGCTCGAGGCGTCGCTCAAGCTGATCTGACCTTGCGGCCGAACACCCAGCGGATGTGGGTGATCGGGTCGGCCGCCGCCGGGTCGGGGCCGCGGCCGTAGCGGGCGGTGAAGTCGGCGACGGGAGCGCTGGTGACGGTCCACCCGGCAGCACGCAGCGCGGCAGCCGAATCAGGGCGTCGACCGTCGGCGAAGAGCCGGCCCAGGTGACTCCCGGTGCCGGCCGCGGCCGATTCGTACAGGTCGTGGGAACGCAGGTCGTCGTCTTCCTGGCCGACTACGATCTCGGGCCCGGTTTCGCTGTCCGCCGCGGAAAGCCGGTCGACGTCCGTCATCAGCCGCGCCTCCGCGGCGCCGGTCAGGTAGGGCAGCCCAGGAACCGGTGCTCGGCACGCTCCGGCGCCCGGCCCTCGGCGAGGACGCGCCGCTTGAAGCCGAGCACATCGCCCCGGTCGATCTCGAAGAACCGCGTCGCGGCGGGCAGGTCCAGCCGCCACGCGCGGGTGTCCAGCCCGGAGCCGAGCAGCACGACCTGGGTGGTCGTTGTGCTCGCGGTCGTCAGGAAGTCGTCGAAGACGCGGGTCCGCAGCCCGGTGTAGCTGCCGCCACGACCCCACACCGGTTCGGCGTCGCCCGCTTCGACGTCCTCGATGCGGGTCAGGAGCCGCGGACCGGACCGGACCGCGCGGACGAACCGTTCGGCCCACTCGTCGCGCACGAGGCCGTCGGGCCGGTGGGTTTCGATGGCGCGGGCCGCGGCGATCAGCAGCGCCGTCGAGCTCACCCCGGCCGCGGGTTCGTCTCCGTCGTCGCCCGTCACGACCGCGGGGCTGAAGTGAGCCACCCGGCCGCGTTGGCGCGCAAGGCCTGTTCGTACGCGCCGCTCACGCTGAACTCCGGCGGCAGGTTCCCCGACAGCTCAAGGGAAACCAGCCCGTGGACCAGGCCCCACGAGCTGACGACGATCACCGCGGGTTCGACGTCGGCGAACTGGCCCGAGGAGATGCCGTCGCGGATGACCTCTTCGAGGGGTTCGAGCGTGGTGCGGGCGAGGCGGTCGGCTTCGGCGTTGGGTTCGAAGCCGGGCACGGATCTGGTGAACATGATCGCGTAGAGGTGCGGGTCGGCCTGGGCGCTGGCGCGGTAGGCGACGCCGAGGTGGACGAGGTCCGCCACGGCGTCGCCCGTGCGTTCCACCGCGCGCAGCCGCTCGCCGAAGCGCCGGAAGCCCTCCACGTACAGCGCGTTGACCAGGTCCGGTTTGCTGCCGAACAGGGAGTACACGGCCGTGGTGGAGGTGCCGACGTCGGTTGCGAGCTTGCGCAGGGACAGGGCCTTCGGGCCGTCGGCGGAGATCAGTTCGCCGGCCCGGTCCAGCAGCTTCAGCCGGAGGGCTTCGTCGTGCGTTCGGGGACGGGGCATGCGCTCAGCGTAACGCAACGGTGTTACGTATCGCGACCCGTCTCAGCAGTGGATCTGCCGCGCGTGGGCCGGGTCGAGCGCGTTGAGCGTGAGGTCGTAGACGGTTTTCGAGTAGCTCAGGCTGCCGTGGTCGGTGAAGTCGAACGGGCACGTGTCCTGCACCCACAGGTTCTTCACGCCCGGCTCGTCGATGAACGCGGCCGAGCCGGCCGGCGTCACCACCCGTTCGTTGCGGGTTTCGATCACCGTGTACGCGACACCGGGCTGCGCGATCGGTCCGTCGTTCACGGCCCGCACCACCGGCGAACCGACGACCTGGTCGGCGCACGCCGCGCACGCGGCCCCCACCAGTGCTTCGCCGCCGGGGAACGCCGTGGCCAGGTAGGCGAGGCCGTCGAGCGTGGTGCCGTGGGTGGTCGGCGACAGGCCGACGAACGTGTGCACCTTCGCCGCGCCGCCGAGCAGCTTCAGGTAGTACTCGCTGATCAGGCCGCCCTGCGAGTGGCCGACGAGGTCCACCTGGCCGGCGCCCGTCTTCGCGAGCACCTCGTCGACGAAGCCCTGGATCTGGCGCGCGGAGCCCGCGACCGGGCCGGTCGTCTGGATCACCGAGTGCGGATCGCCGCCGAGCGGGGTGCTGTAGACGCAGTAGCCGGCGTTGGCGAGCGTCGGGCCGAGGCCGCTCCAGTCGTCGATCATGTTCCCGAACGTGCCGGTCACCAGCACGACCGGCCGCGGGTGCGCGGAGCCGGGGGTGCAGGTCACGTTCACGCCCGCCGGCGAGCCCGCGGGGTTCGGCAGCGACTGCGCGATCCCCACGGCGATGTTCGGTGTCACGGGATACGCGGGCGCGGCTTCGGCGGGCCCGGCGAGCGCGACCGCGCACAGGACGGCCGCCACGGCGGGTAGCCAACGGCGAAGTGAGGACATCATCGGCCTCCTGAAGGGAAACAAGATCTGAAACACCAGTGATTCAGATCTGACCACGCGCACCGGGCGCGGCACAAGGGCGAATAGGGTGACGCCGTGACCCAGCCCGGACCGCGGGGCCGCTACGGCGGTCGCAGCGCCGCCGACCGTCGAGCCGAACGGCGCGAGCGCCTGATGACGGCGGGCCTGGAGCTGTTCGGCACGGCCGGGTACGCGGCTTCGACCGTCGGGCAGATCTGCCGGACGGCGAACCTGTCCACGCGGCAGTACTACGAGGAGTTCGCCGGACGCGAGGCGCTGCTGATCGCCGTCTACGACCAGGTGAACGCCGAAGCGCAGGCCGCCGTGGGCGAGGCGGTGAAAAACTCGGCCGGGAAGCCGCTCGTGGAGCGGATCAAGGCCGCGCTCACGGCGTACGCGCTCAGCACGGCAACGGACCTGCGACGCGCGAAGATCGCGTACGTGGAGATCGTCGGGGTCAACGCGGGGGTGGAGGAGCACCGGATGGCCACGCGGGCGCGGTGGGCCGAGCTGATCCGCGAGCTCATGCGGGCCGGCGCCGCGGCCGGCGAGGTGCCCGACCGCGACTACCGGCTGGCCGCGAGCGCGTACATCGGCGCGGTCAACGGCCTCCTGCAGGACTGGTGCGCCACCCCGGACCGGGCGCCGCTGGCCGACGCCGTCGACGAGCTGGCCCGCATCTCCGCCGCGCTCACCGGATGAGACCGCGCACTGGCTGAGGCCCATGGGCTGACCAGCGTCGTTCGGGCTCGTCACCCGGCCCGGTCGGGATTTGACCTGGAGCGCACTCCAGGTCGTACTGTCGACCGCATGAGCTACTCGATAGCGGAAGCCGCACGACGTAGCGGCCTGTCGATCGACACCCTTCGGTACTACGAGCGGATCAAGCTGCTCGAACCGCCGGCCCGCGACGCGGCGGGGCGGCGCGCGTACTCCGACGCCGACCTCACCTGGCTCGGGTTCCTCACCAAGCTGCGGCTCACCGGCATGCCCATCAAGAGCATGCGTGAGTACGCCGCCCTGCGCCGCCACGGCGTCGCGAGCGCCGGGCGCCGCAAGGCGATCCTCGTCGAGCAGCGGCAGTCGGTGGCCGACCGGATCACCGAGCTGCAGGCCTGCCTCGACGTGCTCGACTACAAGATCGACAACTACGACCAGGTGGAGCGCAAGCTGCACGGCCACGCGCCCGCCATGGAGGAGATCTCCGCGTGATCGGTACGAGGAAACTCGGCGAACTGGAAGTCGGGGCCCAGGGTCTCGGCTGCATGGGGATGAGCCAGGCCTACGGGGTGCGCGACGACGACAACGAGTCCGTCGCGACCGTCCACCGGGCGCTGGAGCTGGGGGTGACCCTGCTCGACACGGCCAACGTGTACGGGTCGGGGGAGAACGAGAAGCTGGTCGGCCGCGCGATCGCCGACCGCCGCGACCGGGTCGTGCTGGCCACGAAGTTCGGCATCGTGTGGACCGACGAGGGCATGGGCGCGCGCGGCGACGCGGCATACGTGAAGCAGTGCTGCGACGAGTCGCTGCAGCGCCTCGGCGTGGACCATATCGACCTCTACTACCAGCACCGCGTGGACCCGAACGTCCCGGTCGAGGAGACGTGGGGCGCGCTGGCCGAACTCGTGCGGGCCGGGAAGATCCGGTACGCCGGGATTTCGGAGGCGAGCGCCGAGACCATCCGCCGCGCCCACGCCGTGCACCCGGTGACGGCGCTGCAGAGCGAATGGTCCCTGTGGACGCGCGGCATCGAAGACGAGGTCCTCGGCACCTGCCGGGAGCTGGGCATCGGCCTGGTGCCGTTCTCTCCGCTCGGCCGCGGCCTGCTCACCGGCTCCGTGACGTCGGTGAAGGACCTGCCCGAGGACGACCTGCGCCGCCGGATGCCGCGGTTCGAGGAGGGGAACTTCGAACGCAACCTGGCGATCGTCGACGCGCTGCGGGCGCTCGCCGAGCGCAAGGGCGTGACCGCCGGGCAGCTGGCGCTCGCGTGGGTGCAGGCCAAGGGCGCGGACGTCGTGCCGATCCCGGGCACGAAGCGGCGCAAGTACCTCGAGGAGAACCTCGCGGCCGCGCGGCTCGAACTGTCCGAAGAGGACATCAAAGCGATCGAAGCGGCTTCGCCGAAGGACGCCGTGGCCGGGGCTCGCTACCCCGAGCGGCTCGCCCGCGCGGCCGGTAAGTGATCAGGGGGAAGTCATGAGCGGATCGACGCTGCCCGTCCGCCGGCTCGGCGCGCTCGAGGTGAGCGCGCAGGGGCTCGGCTGCATGGGCATGAGCGAGTTCTACGGCGAGGGTGACGAAGGCGAGTCGATCGCCACCGTCCACCGCGCGCTGGAGCTCGGCGTGACGTTGCTGGACACCGCCGACATGTACGGCTTCGGTGCCAACGAGGAGCTCGTCGGCCGCGCGATCGCGGACCGGCGCGACCAGGTCGTGCTGGCCACGAAGTTCGGGTTCGTGCGCGACAAGGACGATCCGGGCAAGCGGGGCGTGCGCGGCGACGCGGCGTACGTGCGCGAAGCCGTGGAGAATTCGCTGCGGCGGCTCGGCACCGACCACATCGACCTCTACTACCAGCACCGCGTGGACCCGGACGTGCCGATCGAGGAGACGGTCGGGGCCATGGCCGAGCTGGTGCGGCAGGGGAAGGTGCGTCACCTCGGCCTATCGGAAGCCGGTGCCGAGACGATCCGGCGCGCGCACGCCGTGCACCCGATCAGCGCCGTGCAGACGGAGTGGTCGCTGTGGTCGCGTGACATCGAGGACGCCGTGGTGCCGGCGTGCCGCGAGCTCGGCATCGGGCTCGTGCCGTACTCGCCGCTGGGCCGCGGGTTCCTCACCGGCCGCTTCACGTCCGAGACCGACCTGGGCGCCGACGACTTCCGCCGCCAGACCCAGCCGCGCTTCGCGGACGGCAACTTCGAGAAGAACGTGGCGATGGTCGAGGCCCTGCGGGCGTTCGCCGAGGCCAAGGGCGTGACGACGGGGCAGCTCGCGCTGGCCTGGGTCGAGGCGCGCGGCGACGACGTCGTTCCGATCCCCGGGACGAAGCGGCGCAAGTACCTCGAAGAGAACGTCGGCGCGGTCGCGGTCGAACTGTCCGAAGAGGACATCGCGGCCATCGAGACCGCGGTGCCGGTGGACGGTGTCGCCGGTGCCCGCTACTCCGACGCGGCGATGAAACTGCTCTCGCGCTGAGGCGCGACCGGGGGCCCCTCGCGGATCCGCCGCGGGGGGCCCTCGGCGTACCACCACCCGATTTCGCTGATCGGGACGCTCTGAAGCTTTTCTGAGATCTCCGGATCAGGCTGTCGGCCGTCGGACGAAGATGATCGAGGCTGGAGGCCGGTGTGGTGGACGACGTTCTGGACTATCTGGTGGTCGGTGCGGGCCCGGCGGGCCTGCAGCTCGGCCGGCAGCTCGAACAGGCGGGTCACCGCTACCTCGTGCTCGAAGCCGGCAGCGTGCCGGCCACGTTCTTCACGCGGTTCCCGCGCCACCGCACGCTGATCTCGGTCAACAAGAAGCACACGGGCTGGACCGACCCGGAGCTGAACCTGCGCGTCGACTGGAACTCCCTGCTCGACGACGGCCCCGACCCCGTGCTGTTCACCGACTACAGCGCGGAGCTGTTCCCGCCCGCCGAGGCGTTCCTGCGCTACACCGCCGACTACGCGGCGAAGCACGGCGTCGCCATCCGCTACGGCACCCGGGTGACGCGGATCAGCCGGGATCCGGAAAGCGCTCTCTTCACCGCCACGGACAGCGACGGGAACACCTTCACCACGCGGCGGCTGGTGATGGCGACGGGCGTGAGCAAGCCGTACATCCCCGATGTTCCCGGCATGGAGCTGGTCGAGCAGTACGCCGATTTCGACACCGACCCGGCGCGGTTCACCAACAAGCGCGTGCTCGTGCTGGGCAAGGGCAACTCGGCGTTCGAGACGGCTGACAGCGTCAACGCGTACGCCGCTGTGTTGCACGTCGCGGGCCCGCGGCCGGTGAAGCTGGCCTGGCGCACGCACTTCGTCGGCCACCTGCGCGCGTACAACGCGGGCGTGCTCGACATGTACCAGCTCAAGCTGCAGCACGCGATCCTCGACGGCGACGTGCGTGAGATCCGCAAGGACGAAGACGGCTACCACGTGAAGTTCGCGTTCGCCCGCGCCGACGAGATCGTGAAGGAACTGCGCTACGACTACGTGGTCGCCGCCACCGGCTTCCGCTTCGACGCGTCGCTGTTCGACGAGGACTGCCGCCCGGAGCTCTCGATCAACGGCCGCTTCCCGGCGCAGACGTCGTCGTGGGAGTCGGTGAACGTGCCCGACCTCTACTTCGCCGGCACCATCACGCAGGCCCGCGACTTCAAGAAGGCCACCAGCGCGTTCATCCACGGCTTCCGCTACGGCGTGCGCGCCCTGTCGAAGGTGCTCGACGAGCGCTACCACGAGCGCGAGTGGCCGCAGACCGTGCTGAAGGCCGAGACCGCCGACCTCGTCGACGCTGTGCTCCGGCGGATCAACCGGACGTCCGGGCTGTTCCAGCAGTTCGGGTTCCTCGCCGACGTGCTGACCGTCGACGGCGACCAGGCGCGCTACCTCGAAGAGGTGCCGGTGGACCGCTTCGCCGACACCCCGCTCAGCGAAGCCGAAAACGCGTTCCTGATCACCCTCGACTACGGGCCGGACCACGACAAGGTCGACCCCTTCGACTTCACCGTGAAGCGCGCGAGCCAGGACGTCGCCAACGACAGCGGCGAGGGCCACTACCTGCACCCGATCGTCCGCCACTACCGGCGCGGCGAGCTCGTGGCCACGCACCACGTGACGGAGAACCTCGAGAACGAGTGGAACCGGCCGGTGCACGTGGAGGCGCTCACGGAGTTCGTCACCCGGCAGCTGGCCTGACCGTGCGCACGATCGCGGAGCTGGCGGCCGCGGCGCGCGACAAGCTCGACCCGGCGCACTACGACTTCTACGCGGGTGCGGCCGGTGACGAGCTGACGCTGCGGGCCAATGAAGAAGCCTTTTCGAAGCGGGTGCTCGTGCCGCGGGTTCTGCGGGGCGTGGGGAAACGCGACCTCGCGACGGATCTGGTGGGTTCGCCGTTGTCGATGCCGGTCCTGGTGTCGCCGACGGCGTTCCACCGGCTCGCGCACGACGAGGGCGAGCGCGCGACGGCCCGCGCGGTCGCGAAAGCGGGCACCGTCCTGGTAGTGAGCATGGCCGCGACCACGGCCGTGGGGGACATCGCCGCGGCCGCGCCCGGGGCCACGCTGTGGTTCCAGCTGTACCTGCAGCCGGACCTTTGTTTCACCGAATCCGTGGTGCGCCGCGCCGAGCGCGCGGGCGTCCGGGCGTTCGTGGTGACCGTGGACTCGCCGGTGTTCGGCCGGCGCGAACGCGACCACCGCAACGGCTTCCACGACCTGCCGCCGGGGCTGGTCGTGGAGAACCTGCGCGACGGCTCGGGCGAAGTGCGGGACATCGAGATGTCGGCCGAGCTGTCGTGGGAACACGTCGCGTGGCTCAAACGCACGACGGCGCTCCCGGTGCTGCTCAAGGGCGTGCTGCACCCGGCGGACGCGCGGCTCGCGGTCGAGGCCGGCGTCGACGGGCTGGTGGTGTCGAACCACGGCGGCCGCCAGCTCGACGCCGCGGTGTCCACTGTGGACGCCCTGCCCGCGGTGGCCGAGGCCGTGGCGGGCGCGATCCCGCTCGTGCTCGACGGTGGCGTGCGGCGGGGCACCGACGTGGTCAAGGCGCTCGCGCTGGGCGCCACCGCCGTCGGCGTCGGTCGGCCCGTGCTGTGGGGCCTCGCGGCGGCCGGTGAGGAAGGGGTGACGGAAGTGCTGGAACGCTTGCGGGAAGAGCTGGACACCGCGCTGGCGCTGTGCGGCGCCGCCGCGCCGGGCGAGCTGACCGCGGACCTCGTCCGATGAGGCGGCTGCTGCCGGCCGCGCTGGCCGCCGCGCTCGTCGGGTCCCTGCCGAAGTGGCTGCCCGGCCGGGTGGTCGCGCTGCGGGTGAAGATCTTCGCGCTGGTCAACGGCGACGAAGGCCTGCCCGTGCCGGTCGAGGACTTCCGCCGCCTCTACGCCGATCCGGCGGCGATGGGGCGCAGCAAGGGCGCGGCGCTGTCGGACCTGTTCTGGTACTGGCTCGCGCCCGGTCCCGAAGTGCACCAGGAGCACCTCGAAGCCGGCCCGCGCTACGACGAGGTCGCCAAGACCACGCGGCACATCCTCGTGAAGTCGCGCGCGGAGTCGGAAGAGCTGACCCGGCGCGTCGCGGCGCACGTGCTCGACGCGCTGGAAGTCGGCGACGGCAGGCTGATCCGGCTGCGCGACGAGATGATGCCGATCTGGGCCGAGCTGTACTACGAGCTCGTGTTCGGCGAACCGTGCCCGCCCGAGGCGCGCGAGCTCGTCGTGGGCCACGCCGACGACGTCGTGTCGGCGCTGAAGTGCGTGCGGCCGCGGAACATGCGCCGCCGCGCGAAGCTCACCCGCTACCTGCGCGGGCGCCTCGCCGACGTGCCCCACGCGTTGCCGTCGCGGCTTTCCCCGCAGGAGCAGGTGTTCTACCTGCAGGGCACGTTCTTCAACACGGCCGTGGTGCAGATGTCCGAGGCGATGGCGCACCTGCTGATGATCATCGCGCAGCACCCGGACGTGCAGCGGCGGCTCGTCGCGAACCCGGACGACGACGCGTACCTGGACCGCGTGATCGACGAAGGCCTGCGCACGTACCCGCTGTTCGGCATCGCGCACCGCATCACGACCGCCGACATCGAGCTCGACGACACGACGATCGACGCGGGCACCGTGCTGCTGTTCAGCTACCCCGATTTCCACCACGCCGGGTTCGAGCGGCCCGAGGAGTTCGACCCGTCGCGCTGGGAGCCGCCCGCGGGGTGTCCCGCGCACGCCGCGCCCGCAGCGCCCTTGAAGAAGGACGTGAACTTCCTGCCGTTCGGCGTCACGCAGAACCGCGCGTGCCCGGCCCGCGGGCTCGCGCCGATCACGATGCGGGTGGTGACGCGGGAGTTCCTGCGCCGCTTCGCGGTGTCGTCGTCGGCCGCGCACACCCGCTCGATCCCCAACCGCGGCCCCGTGTTCCTCACCGCGCGTGGCTCGGCGCGCTCGACGCGCGGTCCGCTCGCGTACCTCGCCGTGCGCGACCGGTGGGAGGACGTCTGGCGGAGCCTGGCCCAGCTGGTGTTCGGCACGTACATGGTGCTCGACGCGCGGCGGAAACGCTTGTGCGTCACCTACTTCGCGAACCACGGAGGCGAATGATGTCCGCGACCGAAGCCGCGCCGGCGTTCTTCCTGGCGGTGGTGGTGATCCTGGCGGTGGTGCGGCTGGTGACCGCGCTCGCGGTGAAGCTCGGCCAGCCGCCGGTGGTGGGGGAGATGGTGGCGGGCGTGCTGCTCGGGCCGTCGCTGCTCGGGCTGCTGCTGCCGGACGCGCAGGAGTGGCTGTTCCCCGACGACGTGCGGAAACTGCTGTACCTCGGCGGGCAGATCGGGCTCGTGATCTACATGTTCGGCGCCGGGTACGAGTTCCGCGTCGCGACGATCAAGAGCTCCGTGAAGACGGTGGCCGCCGTGTCGTCGGCGGGCACGGTGGTGCCGCTCGCGCTCGGCGTCGGGGTCAGCGTGCTCGGCGCCGGCTGGGTCGACATCCTCAAACCGGGGGTGTCGCCGGTGGTGTCGGCCGCGTTCGTCGGGGTCGCGATCGCGATCACGGCGTTCCCGATGCTCACGCGAATCATCACCGAACGCGGCATCGCCTCGACGCGGTTCGGTTCGCTCGCGCTCGCGTGCGGGGCACTCGACGACGTGCTGGCGTGGATCCTGCTCGCCGTGGTGCTCGGCATGCACGCCGGTTCGGCGGGACCGGTCGCGACGGCGGTCGGCGGTGGGCTGTTGTTCGCGCTGCTCGTGTGGCTCGTCGTGCGGCGGGTGCTGGCCCGGCTGATGGCGAGCCCGCGGACGACGGTGGACCAGCGCGTGCTCGTGACGGCGATGATCCTCTTCGCGGCGGCGTGGTTCACCGACACCATCGGGCTCTACGCGGTGTTCGGTGCGTTCGTGATCGGGATCGCGTTCCCGCGCGGCGAGGCGGCGGACCTGGTGCTCGCGAAGATCATGCCGCTCGGGCAGGTCGTGTTCCTGCCGCTGTTCTTCACCTACTCCGGCCTGAAGACCCGGTTCGCGCTGCTCGCCGATCCGAACCTGTTGCTGTTCGCGGTCGTGTGCGTGGTGGTGGCCGTGGTCGGCAAGCTGGCTGCTTCGTGGGGCGCGGCGCGGCTGGCGGGGGAGTCGCAGCCGATCGCGCTGCGCGTCGGGGTGCTCGTGAACGCGCGGGGGCTGATGCAGCTGATCGCGCTGAACGTGGGGCTGGCGGCGGGGATCGTGTCGCCGGCGTTGTTCACGGTGCTGGTGCTCGTCGCGTTGGTCACCACGATCATGACCTCGCCCGTGCTGAGCTGGCTCGACCGGCGCGACCGGCGGAAGTACTCCGGCGAACAGCTGCCGGAGTTCCTCCTTTCGGCCCAGCCGGCCGGAAAATGATCGATTACCTACGAAAGTTGAGGGTTCAATCGGGCTGCTGACTGCGAGTATGGACACGTGCACGATGAGGCAGGAACCGCAGCCCGGGTGCTCCTGGTGGAGGACGATCGTGAGCTGGCCGGGATGCTCGCCGAGCTGTTCACCGAGTCCGGCTACCACGTCGAACTCGCCCACGACGGCCAGCGCGGGCTGCACCTCGGCCTCACCGGGCGCTTCGACGTGATCGTCCTCGACCGCCGCCTGCCGGTGATGGACGGGCTGGCGGTGCTGGCCGGGCTCCGGCGCCGGGCCGTGACCGCGCGCGTGCTGGTGCTCTCGGCGCTGGGTGAGCTCGCCGACCGCGTCCACGGCCTCGACGCGGGCGCCGACGACTACCTGGTGAAACCGTTCGAGACCGACGAACTGCTGGCCCGGCTGCGCGCGCTGTGCCGCCGGGATTGGGAAGGCGCCGAATGCCTCCCGCTGGGCACGGCCGCGCTCGACCTGCAGCGCCGCGAGGTCGTGCTCGCGCGCGGCGAACGCGTGACGTTGTCGGGCCGCGAGTTCGAGCTCCTGCGCACGCTCGCGCAGCGGCCGAAGGCCATCCACCCCCGCGCTTCCCTGCGCACCCACGTGTTCTCCGACTCGACCGGAGAATCCATTGTGGACACCTACGTGTACTACCTGAGACGCAAACTCGGCCGCGACGTGGTGAAGACCGTCCACGGCCTCGGCTACCAGATCGGAGCCATGTGACGGCGATCGTCGACCCGGACGCGCTCGCCCTCCGGCGCGCGCGGCGGACGATCGCGAGCCAGATCTCCGTGGTGATCACGCTGGTCGTGCTCGCCGCCGGGGCGATCGCGTACTACGTGCTGGTGCAGGGCCAGCGCGCGGAGGTCGAGCGGCAGATCGACTACACGCTGGCGCAGGGGTTGTCGGCCACGCCGCCGGGGTGCGTTTTCCTGGTGACGCCCACGGGGCACGTGCCCGCCGCGTTGCCGTTCGTGCCGCCGCCGGCCGGTGCGGAGGGGACCACGGAGTTGTCGCTGGGCGGTTCGACGTACACCGTCCGCACGGTCAGCCGGGACGGGCAGCTGTGGCAGGTGTTCGTGGACGAGCACTACCTGATCGCGGACCGCCGGCAGCTGGTGGCCGGGCTGATCGTGGCCGAACTCGTGGTGCTGGTGGTGTCGGTGGTCAGCGGTTTCGTGCTGGCGGGCCGCGCGATCCGCCCCCTGGGTGAGGCCCTGCGCCGGCAACGGACCTTCGTGGCCGACGCGTCGCACGAGCTGAGGGCGCCGCTGACCCGGCTGCACACGCGCGCGCAACTGCTGGCCCGGCGCGCGCGTTCGGCTCCGGTGCCGTCCGCGGAGCTCGACCACCTGGCGTCCGGGACTCGCGAACTGGGCGAGGTCGTGGAGGACCTCTTGCTGGCCACCCAGGCCTGCAACGAACGGCCTTCCCTGGAGCCGGTCCGGCTGGGGGTGCTCGCCGAGCAGGCCGTCGAGGCGGAGTCCGTGCGCGCGGGCGACCGGCGGGTCCGGATCTCGGTGTCGCGCGCGCCCGACCTGGCCGACGTGGTGCCCGGCGTTCCCGCCGCGCTCCGCCGAGTGCTGTCGGCGTTGCTGGACAACGCCCTCGGCCACACCCCGCCCGGCGGCTCGATCGAAGTGACCCTCGCCAACCCGGACGACCGCCACGTCGAACTCCGCGTCGCCGACACCGGCTCGGGCTTCCCCCAGAACGACGCGGAGCGCCTGTTCGAACGCTTCTCCCACGGCTCCTCCGGCGAGGGCCGCCGGTTCGGCCTGGGGCTCGCCCTGGTCCACGAAGTCGTCACCGGCCACGGCGGCACCATCGCGGCCGCCGGCGTCCCCGGCGTGGGGGCGACGTTCACGTTGAGGTTCACCCGCGCGTTGCCATGAGCATGCGCGCGAGCCGAGATAACACGGACATAACACCTCGGGGGGGCGCATAACCGCGACGGTGGGGGCCGACCTGCCTGAGGCTTGCGGTTTTCACCACGAGAAAACCTCCACACCGAAAGTAGAACGAAACCTTGAACCAGCCTTACGCGCAGTAGTCCTTCTCCCAGCAGGCTGCCCCCGTGCCGCCCGCGCCCAAGAACGGGCTCGGCACCGCCGGATTCGTGCTGGGGCTGATCGGCCTGATCTTCTCGTTCATCCCGATCATCGGGCTGATCGCCTGGCCCCTGGTCATCCTCGGCATCATCTTCGCCGCCGTCGGGCTCGGCCGGATCCGCAAGCACCGCGCCACGAACAAGGGCCTCACCATCACCGGCCTGGTCCTGTCCGTGATCGGCCTGATCATCTGCATCGTGTGGGCCGCGACGACCACCAAGGCCGTCAACGACCTGAACACCGAGGCGGCCAACCGCAGCGTCACGGTGCACTACGAGGTGACCGGCTCCGCGAAGGACGCCACGATCACGTACTCCACGATGTCCGGCAGCGACCTGTCCACCAACCAGGAACAGACCACACTGCCGTGGTCCAAGGACGTCACCGCCCAGGGCCTGGTGAAGGGCGGCACCCTCACCGTCACGACCGGCGCCGACGGCGGAAACGCCACCTGCAAGGTCGTCGTCGACGGCACGGAGTCGAAGACCGCGACCGCGAACGGCCAGTTCGCCACCGCCTCCTGCGACGGCTTCTGACCCGGCGCCGCGAGGAGCCCCGCCGCGCCGCCTGGTGACACCGCGGCGGGGTGCCGGCATTCCACCGGCCGCCCGCGACTACTCGCCGGCACCCAGAAGCCGAGTGGTGGCAACGGCGATCCCCAGCGCCCACGGCACCACCCCGTCCACCGCAAGCTTTTCCGCCTCCGCCAGGAACCTCTCGCGCAGCCGGGCCACCTCGCGCGCCGGCACCGACGACATCTCGTAGAACGTCTCCACGTTGTCCTGCCACCCGCTCGCCGGAGTGCCGCGGTGCCGGATGGTGATCCGCTCCCACGTCACGGGCGCGAACCCCGCCGGCCCGAGGAGCTCGTCGAGCCCTTCCCTCGTCCGGGTCCGCCGATCACCGACCTTCGGCAGAAACCCCACCGCGCGAGCGGCGCGGAAGAGCGGCACAGCAAGCGACCGGAACAACGCCATTGCATCACCCGCCTCGGAACCGCCGCTTCCCACCGCAACCGCGAGCCGTCCGCCGGGGACGAGCACCCGCGCCGCTTCCGCCGCAACCGCCTCCGGTTCCGTCATCACCATGAACGCCATGTGCGACACCACGGCGTCGAACGCCCCGGCCTCCCACGGCAGCTCCTGCGCCCGGCCCACTCGCAGCTCCGCGTCCTCCAGCTCCGGCCGCCGGCGCGCGAACGCGAGTTCGTTCACCGAAAGATCGATTCCCGCCAACCGCTGCGCTCCGCGAGCGGCGAAGACCGAGAGCAGTTCCCCGTCCGCGCACCCGAGGTCGAGCACCCGCTCGACGTCGCCGACGTGGTCGGCGAACGTCTCGTAGGCGGTCCGGCCGTCGGGTGTCAGGACGTCGCGGATGCTTTCGCTCTGCCTGCCCGGGTGGCGGTCGTGGAAGGTGCGGAGGAACTGCTCGGTGGAGGGCGGGGACGTCGTCGATCGACTCTACGGCCGGAAAGGCGAATGCGTCTCACGATGAGCCCGCCAGCTCGACCGCGACATCACGGGCTGGCGCGTGGCTTACTCGCCCGTCCCTGGGCCCAGCGCCAACCGTAGGGTGACAGTGTTTTAAAACAGTGTTACGGTGCCCTGAACACTCTGGGAGGAGAAAGCCGTGCACGGTCCCGTTCAGCTCTTCACCGTCGTCGCGCTCGTGTCGCTGCCCACCGTCATGTACGGGGGTTACGCGCTCATGGGCCTGCTCAAGCGCGGGCAGCTCACCGACGCGCAGCGCAGCCTGTTCCGCGCCGGCCACGCGCACGCGGGCGTGCTGCTGGTGCTGGCGCTCGTCGCGTTGCAAATCCTCGACCGGACGGGCCTGACCGACCCGCTGCGGTGGGTCGTCTGCTTCCTGCTGCTCTTCGGTGTCCTCGCGCAGTCCGGCGGGTTCTTCCTCGCCATGCTGCGCACGCGCGCCGGCCGGTCGATCACCACCGCGGGCGCGGTCCTGCTCGGTGCGGCGCTGCTCGTCACCGCGTATGGGGTGGCGTTCCCGTGACCCCATGACGCGGTCGTTAAGCTTGATGACGTGCCTGAATACCTGTCGACCGCGCCTGTCAAGGGGACCCGAGACTTCCTCCCCGCCGAAATGTCCGTCCGCACGCAGGTGTTCGGCCATCTCTACGAAGTGCTGGAGCGCTACGGCTTCCTGCGCTACGACGGGCCCGTCCTCGAACCCGCCGAGATCTACGAGCGGAAGTCGGGGCAGGAGATCGCCGATCAGCAGCTGTACACGCTGACCACGCGCGGCGGGGAGCGGCTGGCGCTGCGCCCGGAGATGACGCCGTCGGTCGCGCGGATGATCGCGGGCAACGCGAAGTCGCTGTCGTTCCCGGTGCGCTGGTACAGCCACCCGAACTGCTTCCGCTACGAGCGTCCGCAGCGCGGCCGCGTGCGCGAGCACTGGCAGATCAACGCGGACATCTTCGGTTCCGAGAGCGCGAACTGCGAGATCGAGTTCTTCGAGCTGATCCACGACCTGATGGGCGCGGTCGGCGCGACGCCGGACATGTTCGCCGTGCGCGTGAACGACCGGAACCTGCTCACGTCGGCGCTCACCGATGTGGTGGGGGTGTCTCCGGAGCACCTGCCGGCCGTGTTCGGGCTCGTGGACCGCTGGGAGAAGACGTCGCACGAGGAGCACGCGGCGACCGCCGAGGAGATCGGCTTGGCGGACAAGCAGTTCGAGAAGCTCACCGAGGTGCTGGGCGCGGGCGAAGCGCTGCTCGACGAGCTACCCGCCGAGGTCAAGGAGCAGTCCAACCTGGTCCGAGTGCTGTCCAGCTCGGCCGCGAGCCTCGTGAAGTTCGAGCCGATGATCGTGCGCGGCCTGGCGTACTACACGTCGACCGTGTTCGAGGTCTTCGACACGTCGCCGAAGAACCGTCGCGCGCTGTTCGGCGGTGGCCGCTACGCCGACCTCGCGTCGCTGTTCACGAAGGAGCGCATCCCGGGCATCGGCTTCGGCATGGGCGACGTGACGCTCATCGACTTCCTCGACACCCACGGCCTCACCCCGAGCCCGCGCAACGAGGTCGACGTGATGGTCATCCCCGTCGTCGAGGAGCTCGCCGACGCGGCCCGCCAGGTCGCGACGAAGCTGCGCGCCTCGGGCCTGCGCACGTCGACGCCGCTGGAGCACCGCAAGCTCGGCAAGGAACTCACGCGCGCCGACAAGGCCGGCGCGTCGGCCGTGGTGATCGTCGGCCAGGAGGACTGGGACGGCGGCACCGTGACCGTTCGCAGCCTGGCCACGCGTGAGCAGCAGCAGGTCGCGGTGGCCGAGGTCGCGGCGACGGTCAACGCGCTGGTGACGCCGGCGAACCCCTGACCCACCAATGCGGAACAGCCCCGCCGGAGCGATCCGGCGGGGCTGTTCCCGTTTTCGCGCGCAGGTGGCCGCCAACGGCCCCGCCCCCTCGGCGGGGCCGGTTCAGCCTTCGCGTGCGAAGTGGGCGACCAGCTCGGCGACCTCGGCGGGCCGGTCGGTGAACGGGGTGTGGCCGGCGTCCAGCTCCTCGACGCGCGCGCCGGCGGCCCGGTACCGCACCGCCGCGGCCGTGTGGTCGTAGAGGCGGTCGCGGCGCCCGAGGACGGCCAGCGTCGGCAGGCCGAGCGCGGCGACCTGCGCGTCGAGCGGGCGCGTGGACAGTAGACGGCGCCGTTCGGTCAGCACGGCCTGCGCCATGGCCGGGCTCGTCACCGAGAAGTCGGCGTGGGCTTGGCGCAAGCGGGTGGGCCGCAGGGCCAGCTCGACGGGCGCGGCGCCCGCCAGGCGGTGGATGAGGCGGCCGACGAACGGGACCGCCAGCAACCCGTTGCCGGGCGGGAAGGTGGCGTGGCTGTAGTCCGGCGCTTGTCCGATGAGGACGATCCGGTCGACGATTCCGGACAGTGCGGCCAGTTCCAGCACCACGTCCGCGCCGAACGAGTGCCCGACGGCCGTCACGTGGTCCGCGCCGGCGAGCTTCAGCGCGGCCGCGAGCGTCGTCGCTTGCGAGCGCGCGTCGAGGCCGGTGTGGCCGCCCGTGCAGCCGTGGCCGCGCAGGTCGGCGCGCAGCACGCGGTGGCTGCCGGCCAGCAGCGGCGCGACACCGTCCCAGGAGTGCAGCGAGCCGCTGAACCCGTGGACGAGGAGCACGGCGGGGGCCTCGCCCGGGCCGTCTTCGCGCAGGTGGAGGGCGATCCCGTCGACGTCCACGACGGTGCCGGCCGCGGGGCGGATCACGGCACCGCCCGGGCCATCGCCCGGCCCGCGGCGCGGCCGGAGAAGATGCAGCCGCCGAGGAACGTGCCCTCCAGCGCGTTGTACCCGTGCACCCCGCCACCGCCGAAGCCGGCGACCTCGCCCGCCGCGTACAGGCCGGGCAGCGGCGCCCCGTCGGCCCGCAGCACGCGCGAGTCGAGGTCCGTCTGCACGCCGCCGAGGGTCTTGCGGGTCAGGATGTTCAGCCGCACGGCGATCAGCGGCCCGTGCGCCGGGTCGAGGATCCGGTGCGGTTTGGCCACGCGCGCCACGCGGTCACCGACGAACCGCCGCGCGTTGGCGATGGCCATGAGCTGCAGGTCCTTCGAATAGCGGTTGCCGACCTCCAGGTCGCGCGCCAGGATCTGGTGCTCCAGCGAGGAAACGTCGAGCGCCGGACCGCGGGCGATCTTGTTCATGCCCGCGACGAGCGCAGGCAGGTCGTCCGCCACGACGAAGTCCACGCCGTGGCGTTTGAACGCGTCGACCGGTCCCGGCGCGCCCTTGCTCGCGCGGCTGAGCAGCGTCTGCTTGAGGCTCTTCGCGGTGAGGTCAGGGTTCTGCTCCGAGCCCGACAGCATGAACTCCTTCTCGAGGATCGTCTGCGTGAGCACGAACCACGAGTAGTCGTAGCCGGTCGAGAGCACGGCCTTGAGCGTGCTGGTGGTGTCGAACCCGGGGAAGTTCGGGGCGGGCAGCCGGTGCCCGGTCGCGTCGAACCACAGCGACGACGGCCCGGGGATGATCCGGATCGCGTGCTCGGGCCAGATCGGGTCCCAGTTGTGGATGCCCTCGACGTAGTGCCACATGCGGTCGCGGTTGACCACGCGCGCGCCGGCGGCCTCGCTGATGCCGATCAGCCGACCGTCCACATGGGCCGGGACGCCGGGGATCATCGTCCGCGGCGCCGGGCCGAGGCGTTCGACGGGCCAGTTGCGGCGCACCAGTTCGTGGTTGTGGCCGATGCCGCCGGAGCTGATGAGCACGGCTTTCGCGGACAGCTCGAATTCGCCGGCTTTGTCGCGCGACGACTTCACTCCGCGCGGTTCGTCGCTCGGCTCGAGGATCGTCCCGCGCACGCCGCTGACGGCGCCGTCGGTGACCACGAGCTCGTCGACCTGGTGGCGGAACGCGAACCGCACCTGGCCACGGCTTTCGGCGGCGAGCACGGGTTCGGCGAACACGCGCACGACCTCCGGGCCGGTGCCCCACGTGAGGTGGAAACGCGGCACGGAGTTGCCGTGGCCGCCGGCGGTGCCGCCGCCGCGTTCGGCCCAGCCGACGAGCGGCGTCACGCGCAGGCCGAGGCCGTGCAGGTACTGGCGCTTCTCGAAAGTCGCGAAGCGCACGTACGCCTCGGCCCAGCGGCGCGCCCACAGGTCTTCGTCTTCGCGGTCGAAGGCGGCGGAGTCGAGCCAGTCGCGCAGCGCGAGCTCGTAGGAGTCCTTGATGCCGAGGCGGCGCTGCTCGGGACTGTTGACGAACAGCAGCCCGCCGAGCGACCAGAACGCCTGGCCACCGAGGTTCGCGCGGTTCTCCTGCTCCACCACGAGCACGCGACGGCCGGCCCGCAAGAGCTCGTGCGTCGCGACGAGCCCGGCCAGCCCCGCGCCGATGACGAGCACGTCCGGTTCGAACGACCTCACGCCAGTTCCTCCGTGTAGGCCAGGACCACGCGCTCACACAGGTCGAAGCGGCGCTCCCACACGCGCGGGTTGTCCGGGTCCATCAGGCACTGCGCGCTCGTGCCGTCATGCATCGCCACGAGCGCCTGCGCCAGCGCCGCCCGGTCGGGCACGGCGCGCCCGGCGCGCGCGAGCAGCTGAACCACCAACGGCAGCAGGGCCTCGGCGATCGCCTCTTCGCGTGCCGTCATCACGCGCCGCAGGCTCGGGTTGCGCAGGGCGTGGGCGGTGAACTCCGCGGTCACGCGGAACCACGCGTCCTCCACGGGGATCGCGGGCAGCACGAACTCCACCACGGACCGCACGTCGGGCAGCTCGACCTCGCCCAGCCCGTCGAACTTCGCCCGCACGGCCGCGATCATCTCCGCCGACCGGCGCTCCCACATGGCGAGGAACAGCTCGTCGAGCGAAGCGAAGTTCGAGTAGAACGCACCACGCGTGTACCCGGCGCGTTCGCAGACCTGCTCCACAGTGGACTTCCCGAAACCCTCTTCCGCGAACACCGGGAGCGCTGCTTCGAGCAGCCGCCGCCGGGTCTCCGCCCGCCGCCGCGGCACGCGCTGCGCCGCCGGCTCACTCATGGGGACCTCCCGCTTTCGATACACGAGCGTACTCAATACGCCGATGTATCGAAAGGGATCGTGATCAAGGTCAAGAACCTTGATCGAGAGCGACTCAGGCGGGCGCGGCCGTGCTGGTCAGCACGCCGGGGCTCAGGAAGCCGGTACCCCCTGGGCCAGCACCAGCAGCGGCTTCGCCAGCGCGGACAGCTCGGCCAGCGGATCCCCGTCCACGACGAGCACGTCGGCCGACAGCCCGGCCTCCAGCCGGCCCGTCACGGCCGACAGGCCGAGCCCGGCGGCGCTGTCCTCCGTGGCGATTTCCAGGATCCGCCGCCGGGAGAAGCCCAGCCATTCGTAGAGCTCCAGCGCGCCCACGGGGTCGTCGAAGGTCGAGCCGGGGAGGCCGGCGTCGGTGCCGGACAACAGGCGCACGCCGTGTTCTTCCAGCCAGGGGAGGCGGCCGTAGACGCGGCGTGCGAGGTCTTCGCCCATGCGCTCGGCCATCATCCGCCAGTTGCGGCTGCTGGTGGAGCACGCGGAGATCCCGCCGGCGGCCATCCGCCGGGCCACCTCGGGACGGAGGTCGGTCTGGCCGCGGCCGGACATAAAGGTGCAGTGTTCGATCGTGGACACACCGGCGTCGGCGGACGCGGCGATGGCGTCGGCGCCGTGGGCGTGGGCGGCGACCGGAAGGCCGTGCCGCGCGGCCTGCGCGACGACGATTTCCAGCTGCCGCAAGGAGAACTGCGACTCCCACATCTCGGCGCCGCCCTCGGTGATCTGGCCGCCGCCGGCCATGACCTTGATGACGGCGGCCCCCGCGGCCGCGTTGGCGTCGACCAGCGCGCGGATCTCGGCGTCCGAGGAGACCGCGCCGCCGAAGAAGTGGCAGTGTCCTTCCGGGACGGTCAGCGGTGGGCCCGACGCGAGCACGCGCGGACCGCCCGCGGGCTTGAGCACCGTGCGGCCGCCGAGGTCGCGCACGGTCGTGACGCCGCTGCGCAGCAGCTGCCCGAGGTGGTCCCCGGCGGCGTGGGCGAGTGAAGCCCCGTCGCTCGCCAGGAAGTTCGGCAGCATCACGCGCGTGGCGTCGAAGGACAGGTGCACGTGGACGTTGAACAGGCCCGCCAGCACCGTCGCGTCCGGGAAGTCGTGCACCACCGGGTCGACGGCCGCGGCGGCCACGTCGTCGCGGCGGCCGACGGCGGCGAGCACGCCGTCGCGCACGAGGACGGCGCCGCCGTCGATCGGGGCCGAGGGGCGCGGCAGCACGCGAGCCGCCGTGATCAGGGTGTCCACGGGTCAGTTTTCCCTTCCTGGCGCAGAAGACAGCGAAGCCGAGAGCGACAGCAGCGGGCGCACGTCCGATTCGAGGTCGCTGCCCCCGGGCAGCACGAGCTTGGCCCGCCCGTCGTTCGTCTCGCCGGCCGCTTGCCGCGCGAGCGCCGAACGCAGCGCCGCCGCCGCGGCGGCCGGCTCCTCGGCGGCGAGCGACGCCAGATCCGCTTCCAGGTACGGGCTCAGCTGCACGAGCCCGTCGCGGATCTCGATCACGCGCCGGTAGTAGCGCCGGTGCACGGCGAACCGCTCGCGCCACGGGTGCCCGGGCGGCGTCCGCAGCACGATGCTCGGGTACGCCTTCACCAGCAGCGTCCACAGTGGAGCGAGCCGGGCGTGGTCGGACCGGTGGCGCCGCCGCCGGGCCAGTGCGGCGATCCGCGCCCGCAACCCCGGGTAGGAGATGCCGGCGAGGAACAGCAGGCTGCCGACGATCACCAGCGGGATCCCCAGCCACAGCAGCACCGGCACCACCGCGCCGAACAGCGCGAAAACCGTGTACAGCGCCCGGAACACGCTCCCCGCGGCCGCCGCCGCGAGGCTCGCCGCGCCGATCCGCAGCCCCGTGCGCAGG
Source organism: Amycolatopsis sp. NPDC051903 (assembly GCF_044452505.1). Lineage (NCBI taxonomy): Bacteria > Bacillati > Actinomycetota > Actinomycetes > Pseudonocardiales > Pseudonocardiaceae > Amycolatopsis > Amycolatopsis sp. NPDC051903. The sequence goes on from NZ_JBITBT010000001.1 coordinate 676,492, forward strand.
TGCTGGTCGGCCACGCGCTGGTAGCGCACGATCCACACGGCACACGCGGTGATCGCGTAGATCAGGTACAGCCCGCCGCCCAGGTAGAACAGCGCGACCCCGGGTTCGTGCACCGTGGCCGGGCCGAGCGCCGCGCCGCGCAGCGGCACCGGCGTCACCGCGGTGCCGACGGTCAGCACCGCGATCGCCGCGACCAGCGGCACGAACTCCAGCGCGACGCGCCGAGACCGGCGCGGGCCGAGCGCGGAGCCGAGGAAGAAGATCAGCAGTGAACAGGCACCGCACGAGAGCAGCACGTTGACCGCCAGCCGCGCGCCACCCGGCGCGGTCACGCCGTCGAACCACGCCGAGATCCCGCGCTGCTGCAACAGGAACGCCAGCGCCAACGCCGCGATGGTCACCGTCACGGCCCAGTTCGGCAGCCGCGGCGAGAGCACGAGCTGGTAGGTGCGCCACGCCAGCGCGGCGGCGAAGAGGAAGAAGAACGCGGTGGTCACAGCCAGCCCTGGTGGTCTCCGAGCGTGCCCTGGATGCGGCGCAGGTCGCGGTCGGCCGCGCGGCGCGGGGTCGTGTAGTTCAGCACCGACGCCCACTCGAGGATGATCGTGGCGACGGTCTCCGCCTCCCACTCGTGGGCCTCGTCGTAGGAGGTGCGGCGCAGCGCGTGGCGCACCGCGTCACCGTCGATGTCCTCGAGGCCGGGCGCCGGGCCGCGCAGGAAGTCGGCCGGTTGCGCGTCGCCGCCGGGTTCGTGGTCGGCGAGCAGGTGGCCCAGTTCGTGCAGGATGATGTGGTCCTGGTGGGCTTTGGTCGTCTCCTGCTGGAAGAAGAGGTAGTCGGCGGCCGCCGTCGCGATCCAGCAGCCGAACGGGCCGGGCACCTCCAGCGGGTACGGCATCAGCCGGATCGGCCGGCCGCGGCTCTCGCCGAGGCGCTCGCACAACAGCCCGACGTCGAGCGGCGGGCTGATGTCGAGGTCCGTCAGCAACCGGCGGCAGCGCCTGCGCAGTTCGCGTTCCTTCACGGTCCGCTCTGGCCTTCCCGTTCGGCGCGTTCGTAGCGTTCGACGAGGTCGAGCAGGTCCATCACCTGCCGTCGCCCCTGTGGCGAGAGTTCCTGCGCGCGCATGGCCATCAGCTTGGCCTCGACCGCGGGCCCGTCGTCGGCGGCCTGGCCGGCCTCGTCGTCGAAGAAGTACGTGACGGGCACGCCGAACAGCTTCGCCAGCGCCTCGACGTAGTGGATCTTCGGGTTGATCCGCTTGCCCGTGGCGAGCTGCTGCAGGTACGCCGGGGACATCGCGGGACCGCCCGCGCGCTCGATCGCCGCCGACATCTCCCGGTAGCTGTGCGGAGCCCGGCCGTCCGCGCGGGACGAGCCGATCAACGCGCTCAGCTTCTCCGCGAAGGTGCGTTGCCGTGGCATACCGCCCCCTTCCCTTCGGCCGGATAGTAACGCCGCCCCCACTGTACGCACCTGTTGACAGGCCATGTATGCAGTGGTTTACAGTGGCCGCGTCCCGCTCCGGACGTCTGTGCTCTGGGGGTGCCCGGAACCCGGAGCGGGATCTTGTCCTGCGCCTGGCTCGTCATGATCAGCTGTTTGTAGTACGCTTGACGGCGTCAAGGTTGATCGCCTTCGTTGCGAACCCTTGATCTGGCCTGTTGCCGGAGGTCGACCCCCAGGGCTTCCGGTGACAGGCCCCTTACTTTCCGGGGTCCACTCAGGCCATGAGCGTGGCGGCCACGGTCGCCCCCAGTTCCTGCAACGCCTCGAGTGCTGCTTTGTCCGGTTCGCCCGTGACCGTGACGGGGTCGGCGACCTGCGTCCAGCCCAGCCCCGTCGTGATGGACTCGAGCTGGCGCACCGTGCCCGACGTGTCGTTGTTGCCGTGCACGTACGCGCCGAACGGGCGGCCGCGCGTCGCATCGAGGCACGGGTAGTAGACGGTGTCGAAGAAGTGCTTGAGGGCACCGCTCATGCTGCCGAGGTTCGCGGGCGTGCCGAGCAGGTAACCGTCGGCGGCGAGCACGTCCGCGACGGTCGCGCCGAGCGCGGGGCGGCGGACGACGTCGACGCCCTCGATGTCCGGGTGCTTCGCGCCCGCGAGCACGGCCTCGAACATCGCCTGCGTCGACGGCGACGGCGTGTGGTGCACGATCAGCAACGTGGCCATGCCCGCAGCCTGCCACTTGTGCGGGCGTACGTGCGCGGGCAGGCTGGCCGGGACCCCGAGCCGGGGTCCCGGCGCCCGTCAGCTCAGCAGCGTGTCGATGTCCCGGCGCACCGCGCTGAGGCTGTCCGACGCGATGGCCCGCGCGGCTTCGAGGTCACCGTCGACCGGCGTCACGACCTGCAGGTAGGCCTTCAGCTTCGGTTCGGTGCCCGACGGGCGGATCACCACGCGCAGGCCTTCGCCGCGCAGTCGCAGCACGTCCGCGCCGGGCAGCAGGTCCTCGAGCGTCACGGCGGCGCCGCCCAGCGTCGCGGGTGGCTGCGCGCGCAGGCCGGCCATGAGCTCGCCGCGCACGGCGAGATCGGTGACCCGCAGCGAAACCTGGTCGGTGAGGTGCACGCCGTGGCGGGTCGCGAGGTCGTCGAGCACGTCGAGCGGCGTGCGGCCCGCGGCCTTGAGCGCCGCGGCGAACCCGGCCGCGAACACCGACGCGGCGATGCCGTCCTTGTCCCGCACGAAGCCGGGGTTCACGCACAGGCCGAGCGCTTCTTCGTACGCGAAGATCAGCCCTTCGCCGGCGCGCACGAGCCACTTGAAGCCCGTCAGCGTCTCGGCGTAGCGCGCGCCCGCGGCCTTCGCGAGCTCGCCGAGCAGCGACGACGACACGATCGTCGTGGCCACGAGCGGATCCGGGCTGTCCGTTGTGGACAGCAGGTGCGAGCCGAGCAGCACGCCCGTCTCGTCGCCGCGGAGCATGCGCCACGCGCCGTCGCGGCCGCGCACGCCGAGGGCGCAGCGGTCGGCGTCGGGATCGAGCGCCACGGCGAGGTCGGCGTCCACTTCGGACGCGAGCGCCAGGAGCAGGTCGGTGGCGCCGGGTTCTTCGGGGTTGGGGAACGAGACGGTGGGGAAGTCCGCGTCCGGCTGCGACTGCTCGGCGACGAAGTGGACGTCGGTGAACCCCGCCTGCGCGAGCGCCTGTTCGAGGGTTTCGGCTCCCACGCCGTGCAGCGCGGTCGCGGCGATGCGCAGCTCGCGCTCGGGCCCGGGGGGAAGGGCCGCGACTGCGGCGAGGTAGGCCGGGCGCGGGTCGACGACCTCGGCGCCGGGCGCGCGCTCGACGCCGATCGCGGCGGGCGCGGCCTGGATGAGCCGCTCGATCTCCCCGTCGGACGGCGGCACGATCTGGCCGCCGGTGCCGTCGTAGAGCTTGTAACCGTTGTCCGCGGGCGGGTTGTGCGACGCGGTGATCTGGATGCCGGCGACCGCGCCGTAGTGCTTCACCGAGTACGCGAGCAGCGGCGTCGGCAACGGCTGCGGCAGGACCTTCACCGCGAAGCCCGCCGCGGTCAGCACCTCGGCGGCTGCCCGCGCGAACGCCTCCGACCCGTGCCGCGCGTCCCGCCCGACCACGACCACGCCGCCCGCGTGGCCCTTGACCTTCAGCCACTGCGCGACGCCGGCCGTGGTCCGCGTGACGACCGCGACGTTCATCCCGTTGGGCCCCGCGCGCACCGGCCCGCGCAGCCCGGCCGTGCCGAACTCCAGCGGCCCCGCCATGCGGTCGGCGACCTCGTCCGCCGCGCCGGGCTCCTGGCCCAGCGCGCGGGCGAGCACGCGCTGCAACTCGTCGCGCGTCTCGGGGTCGGGGTCGTCGGCGATCCAGCGGTAGGTCGCGTCGCGCAGTTCGGAGTTCAGGGTGTTCGGCACCGGATCAGGTTACGGGTGCTCGCGCCGGACGCCGTCGACCACGAGGCTCAGCAGCGCTTCGGCGCGCGCGACGTCGTCCTCGGTCGCCAGCGAGATGGCGTTGACGAGCAGGAGCAGGTCGTCGACGCCGGCGTCGTTCGCCTCGCCGGCTCGCTGGGCGCGCGTGAGGAGGCGGTCGCCGGCGTCGCGGATCTTCGCGTGGTACTCACGGCCTTCCTTGGCGCCGATCAGGAGCGCCGCGCCGAGGCCGCGGGCCGCGGCCGCGTGCGCGACGACCGCGCGCAGCCACGTGACCAGCGCTTCTCCCGGCTGCGCGGCGGTTTCCAGCTCCGCGGCTCGCGCGCACAAGCTGTCCACGCGTTCGCGGAACACCGCCTCCAGCAGCGCGGCCCGGCCCGGGAAGTGGCGGTGCAGCGTCGCCGACCCGACGCCCGCGCGCCGCGCGATCTCCTCCAGCGACGCCTCCGCGCCCTGGTCCGCGACGACCTCGGCGGCCGTCGCGAGCAGCCGCTCGTAGTTGCGGCGGGCGTCGGCTCGCATCGGCTGTCCTCCGGGGTGGTTGCGGAAGTGGGGTGGCCCTCCGTATCGTAGCCGGACACAACTGGGGTGGCACCCCACTTAGGAGGAGCCAGTGGAGATCGGGATCGCGATCGGGGACCTGCGGGGCCCGGCCGGGGCGGCCGAACTGGTCGGGCAGGCGCGGGAAGCGGCGGCGGCCGGGTTCGCGACGGCGTGGGTGAGCCAGGCGTTCGGCTGGGACGCGATGGTGGCGCTGGCCGCGGTGGGGCACGTCGAAGGCGTCCGGTTCGGGACGGCCGTGGTGCCCGTGCCGCAGCGGCACCCGCTGGTGCTGGCGGGCCAGGCGCTGGGCGTGCAGGCCGTGACGGGCAACCGGCTGACGCTCGGGGTCGGCGCGGGGATCGGGGCGATGGTGGGGCCGGTGTTCGGGTTGCCCGCCGACCGCCCGGCGCGGCGGATGCGGGAGTACCTCACCGTGCTGCACCCGTTGCTGCGCGGGGAAAGTGTTGCGCACCAAGGGGAAATGCTCACCGCCGCCGGGTCGGTGACAGTGCCGGGGGTGCGGCCGCCGTCGGTGGTCGTGGCAGCGCTGGGGCCCGCGATGCTGGGGGTGGCGCGGGAGCTCGCCGACGGCGCGGTGACGTGGCTGGCCGGACCGCGCACGCTCGCCGCGCACATCGTGCCGCGCCTCGGCGACGGGCAGCGCGTGATCGCCGGGCTGCCGGTGTGCGTCACCGCCGACGAAGCCGGCGCGCGGGCGCGGATCGCCGAAACCTTCGCGATGGCCGCGAGCGCGGACGAGTACCGGGCGGGCTTCGAGCGCGAAGGCGTGGCGGGCGCGGGAGACGTCGCGGTCGTCGGCGACGAGGACGCCGTGGCCGGACAGCTGAAGCGGCTGCGCGACGCCGGCGTGACCGAGTTTTGGGCTGCGCCTTACGGATCCGTTGCGGAGCAAGGCAGAACCACCCGGGTTCTCGTCGAAATCGCCTGACGGCCCGCGGCGGAGTCGCTAACGTCGGGACTGTGCGACTTGTCTTCACCTCCCTCGCGTCCCACGGCCACCTCTACCCCCTGATGCCGCTCGCGGTCGCCGCGCGCGCCGCCGGGCACCACGTCGTCTTCGCGACGGCGGAGGACTTCCACCCGGTGCTCGAGAAGGCGGGGCTGGAGCCCGCCAAGGCCGGCCTGACGATCTACGAAGCGTTCGCCTCGCAGTTCTCCGGCAACCCCGGACAACGGCGCCTCGAGGTGCCGGAGGAGGTCCTGAACGAGACGATCGGCCGGGTCTTCGGCCGCGTGCTGCCGGAGCGGTTCGTCGCCGATCTCGGCGCGCTCTTCGAACAGGACCGGCCGGATCTCGTGGTCTACGAGGTCGGCAACTCCGGCGGCGCGTTCGCCGCGATGAAGGCCGGCATCCCGGCCATGGGCCACGGATTCGGCCGGGTGTCGGCCGACGGGCTGATGATGGAGATCCGCGGCGAGCTCGACGACTACGCCACCGAGCTGGGCATCACCGGCGGCGATCGGCCGTCGTGGGGCAACCCGTTCGTCGACATCTGCCCGCCCTCGGTGCAGTCGCCCGAGTTCGTCGCGCGCGCCCGGCGGCTCCCGCTGCGGCCGGTCGGCTGGAGCGAGCCCGCCGACCTGCCCGCGGGGGTCGCGAACCGCGACCGGAGCCGTCCGCTGGTCTACCTGACCCTGGGCACCACGCCGATGAGCCAGGCGCACTTGCTCACCTCGGCGATCACCGGGCTGGCCGCGCTCGACGCCGACGTGCTGGTGGCGACCGGGCCGTCGGTGGACGTCGCGGCTCTCGGTGAGGTACCGGCGAACGTCCGGCTGGAGGCCTGGGTGCCGCAGTCGGAGTTGCTGCCGCACGTGGATCTCGTGGTGCACCACGGCGGCAGCGGCACGACGATGGGCGCGTTCTCCGCCGGCGCGCCGCAACTCGTGCTGCCGCAGGGCGCGGACCAGTTCACGAACGCCGAAGCCGTGGTCACGGCCGGGGCCGGCGAACGCCTGCTCGGCGACGAGGTGACGGCCGAGGCCGTGGGGGAGAAGGCCCGCCGGCTGCTCACGGACCCGGCCGTGGCCGACGCTGTGCGCGCGCTCGCCGCCGAAGTGGCGGGAATGCCCTCGCCCGAAGAGGTCGCGGCCCAGCTGCCCGACTACGCGTGAGCCGGGCCGGGCCTCTCGAGGGAGGCCCGGCCCGGAGTGCGTCACGCGCGGCTGATGAGGTCCTTCAGCAGCGAACCCATGCGCGTCGCCGCCTGGCGGCCCGCTTCGAGGACCTCTTCGTGGTTGAGCGGCTCGCCCGTCATGCCCGCGGCGAGGTTCGTGACGAGCGACAGGCCGAACACCTCGACCCCGGCCGCGCGGGCCGCGATGGCCTCGAGCACGGTCGACATGCCGACGAGGTCCGCGCCCATCGTGCGCAGCATGCGGATCTCGGCGGGCGTCTCGAAGTGCGGGCCGGTCAGGCCGGCGTACACGCCCTCTTCGAGCGTCCCGTCGATCTCCTTCGCGAGGCCGCGCAGGCGGGCGGAGTAGAGGTCGGTGAGGTCGACGAAGTTCGCGCCCACGATCGGCGAGCGGGCCGTGAGGTTGAGGTGGTCGGAGATCAGCACGGGCTGCCCGACCTGGAAGCCCTCGCGCAGGCCGCCGGCCGCGTTGGTGAGCAGCACCGTCCGGGCGCCGGCCGCGGCGGCCGTGCGCACGTTGTGCACCACCGGGTCGATGCCCTTGCCCTCGTAGAAGTGCGTGCGGCCCAGCAGCACGAGGGCGTGCTTGCCGCCCACCCGCAGCGAACGAACGGTCCCGCCGTGCCCCACGGCACCCGGGGTGGTGAAACCGGGCAGGTCGCCGAACGGGATCTCCGCGTCGGCCGTCCCGATCACGTCCGCGGCCGGGCGCCAGCCCGAGCCCAGCACCACGGCGATGTCGTGCTTCTCGACGCCGGTGCGCTCGGCGATGGCGGCCGCGGCCGCGTCCTCGTGGTTGGTCATGGCGCCGAGCGTATCCGGGCGGTGCGGATCACCAGGAACACCACCAGCCCGAACGGGGACAGGAAGATCGTCAGCACGAGGACCGGGCTGACCAGCCACCACGGGATCCCGCGCTCGCGCGCTTCGAAGAACATCCACCGCCCGAGGAACAGGTCGAACGCGATCAGGTGCGCCCACAGGATCGCGGCCCCTGCGGGCGAGCCCGCAAACGCTTGCAGCTGCGCCAAGTCCGGCCGGCTGACCGCCTGCCACAGTTCGCCGAAGTGCGCCACGGCGAGCGCGAAGTAGCACACCAGCGGCAGCACCGGCACCCACGGCGACGCCATGATCCGGCGGGTGCCGCGCCACGTCGGCAGGAAGATCATCAGCGCCCAGAACGGAGTCGCGATCGGGAACGCCCACGTGAAGAGCTGGCCGGTCATCGCACCGGCGCCCGCTGCGGGCGGTAGACGGACGCCGCGACCGCCAGCGCGACGGCGGCGACGAGCGTCGCGGCGGCCGTGAGCGTGGCCGCGCTCGGGTGGATCAGGGGTTCACCGCGCAGGGCCTGCCAGGTGACGAGGGCGACGAGGCCCGCGTAGCCGAACGAACCGACCCACACCAGCCGCACGCGCACGGCGCTGTCGCGCAGGCGCGGGAACCGGGTGGCGAGCAGGCCGAGCCCGAGGGCGAGCAACGGCAGCACCTGCAGCGCGTGCATGCCGGTGAAGTGCGGGATGCGCAGGTCGCCACCGGTGGTGCTCCAGCCGAGGATCGGCAGGCCGGCGCCGCCGTCGGGAACGCCGACGCTGTGCGCGCCGATCAGGTCCGCCGCGCCGGTGGCCTTGAGCTGCGTGCGCTGCTGCGGCGTGGGCCCGAGCATCAGGGCGCCGAGGCCGATGCCGATGAGGGAGATGACCGCGCCGGTGCGGACGGCCCAGTGCGTGGCGCGGTCTTCGAGGCGCGTGAACATCAGCGCGACGGTGAGCACGAGCGTCGCGATCCAGATGCCGGCGACCATGCCGCCCATGGCGTTGAACAGCGTTTTGTCGAGGGGGGTCGCGTTGTTGAAGTGGCTCGGCCGGGCGCGGGCGGCCTGGAACACCATCACCACGTACTCGGCGGCGAACAGCACGATCACCACGTCCGTGGCGATCCGGGCGGTCCGCTGGAACCGGGGGAGCAGCGAGACGAGCCAGCCCCAGGTGAAGAAGTACAGCGCACCCGAGACGGCGAACTTGAACAGCTTGTCCCACACGGGTGCGCCCAGCACGGTCCGCTGGTCCACGACCATCGCGACCACGCAGACCACGGCCGTCACGGCGAGGGCCGCCGCGAACGTCGTGGACGGGCGGTGCCAGGAGCGCGTTCTCTGCAACATCAGGTCCTCCCAGAATGGATAGTTCGAGTATCCGTTATGGGAAGCTAAACTATCCATGCTGAGAAGTCCTCAGGGTTTTTCCCCGAGATGGGAGTGGTTCGACGGTGCGGATGGCCGAACTGAGCGTCGCGTCCGGGATGCCGGTCGCGACGATCAAGTACTACCTGCGCGAAGGGCTCCTGCACCCCGGCGAGCGCACCAGCCCCAACCAGGCGCGCTACGGCGAGGAACACGTGCAGCGCCTCAAGCTCATCCGCGCGCTGCTCGACGTCGGCGGCCTGTCCGTGGCGACCGTCGGCGACGTCCTGGGCGCGATCGACGCGGGCGAACCGACGCACGAGGTCCTGGGCGTCACCCAGCGCGCGCTCGTCGGCGGCACCGCCGAGGCCGACGACGAGGCCCGCGCGTGGGCGCTGGACCGGCTGAGCTCACTCGCCGCCGCCCACGGCTGGAAGTTCGGTCCCGGCCACGCGGCGGCACCCAGCCTGGTCTCGACGCTGTGCGCCCTGCGCGCGATGGGCCACCCAGCCCTGCTCGACCGCCTCGACGACTACGCCGACCTCGCCGACCGCATCGCCGTCACCGACCTGGACACGCTGGCCGCCCAGCCGTCGCTCGACCGCATCGTCGAGGCCGCCGTCGTCGGCACCGTCCTCGGCGATCGCCTCTTCGCGGGCCTGCGCCGCCTCGCCCAGGCCGCCGAATCCGGGCGGCGCTACCCGGACGGGCTGCGCTGAGGCGGGCTTGCCCGCGGCCGGCGAGCTGTCCTAGGTTGGGGGTGAGCCCCGGATGGGCCTACGCATGGAGGTAGCGGCTAACCAGCCGGCACAGAGTTCTCTCGCGGAGAGCGCCATGCCTGGGACTTCGGGGCACTGTCGTGCCGGCACCTGTGCTGCTGACCTCCTTTCCGGAAATTCTCCCGAAAGGCAGTACGTGAACGAGCACACCGACACCTGGTCCGGCTTCGACGCCACCGCGTTCCAGCGGCAGGTCATCGCCGAGTTCCGGGCGAACAACGGGAAGCTGACCGGCCTGTTCGAGGGCTGGTCGCTCGTGGTCCTGACCACGATCGGCGCCCGGACCGGCCGGCGCCGGGAGACCCTCCTCGGCCGCCTTGAGGTGGACGGCAACGCCGTCGTCGTCGCGTCGGCGAACGGTTCGGACCACCATCCGGCCTGGTACCACAACCTTCGCAAGAACCCGGTCGTGACGGTCGAGACCGGCGAGGACACCTACCGCGCCGTTGCGAGCGTGCCCGAGGGCGCGGCGCGCGACGAGCTCTTCGGCCGGGTTGTCCGCGAAGCACCGGGCTACGCCGACTACCAGGCCAAGACGGCCCGGCGGATCCCGGTCGTCATCCTGAACCGGATCGACCCCGACCCGGGCGAGGAGCGGGTCTGAGTTTCGGGGGAGAGCCCGGCGCTCAGTCCATCGGGCCGCGCTGAGCCAGCCACGCGTCCCGGGTCAGCTCGTACTCGACTTCGCCCTGCTCGGCACCCGGGATCGGCTCGTCGTCCGCCGCCGAGGTGAACGCGCGGGCGAAGGCGAGGCCGGCGGCGCTCATGGTCGCCCGGGAGGCGGTGTTGACGGCCATGGTCTGGGCGAAGACGCGGTCGAGGCCGACGTCTTCGAACGCGTAGCGGAGGAGTTCGCGCGCGCCTTCCGTGGCGTAGCCCTGGCGCCAGCGGCTGCGCAGCAGGCGGTAACCGAGGTCGGCTTCGCCCGGCGTCTTGACCTGGTCGGGGCCGTGCGGGGGTTGCAGGATCCACCAGCCGACGAACCCGTTCGCGGCGAAGCCGGCCCAGAAGCCCAGGCCGGGTGCTTCGTGCGCGGCCGCCAGCCGGCGGTGGTGCGCGCGTTCGACCTCGGCGCGGGCGGCGGCGCGGCCGATGAGGTAGCGCATCACCTCGGGATCGGAGTCGAGTTCGACCTCGAGTTCGAGGTGCTCGTCGGCCAGCGGGACGAGGGTCAGGCGCCGGGTGCGCAGCGTGGGCTGGTCCATGTGCCGATCTTCATCCGCGGGGCAAGCGAATTCCGCTCACTGTTCGCCCGGGAACGACACCGTCGGCTTGATCTGGTTCCAGGTGGCCACGGCGCTGTCTTCGATCTCCGCGGGCACCGTGAGGGAGATGGCCCAGAGCGCGTTGTCCGAGGTCTTCAGCACCGCGAAGGTCGCGCGGGTGATCGTGGCGTCGGACCGGCTGCCTTTCGCCGGCTGGCTGGGCTCCACCGTGCGGTACGCCATCTCGACGCCGGCCGTCGTCTTGATCGGCGGCTTGGCGAAGTTGAACGAGTCGCGGTTGGTGCCGGCGCGCAGGTTCCGTTCGTAGTCACCGTCGTCGTGGTCGGGGAGGTAACCGGCGTAGCGCTCGATGCGCAGGGACCAGTGCCCGTCGGGCGACACGTACTGGACGACGACGGACGAGCCGAGCGAGGTGGACTGGCGAGTGGCGATGAACCGCTGCCAGCCTTCGGGCACCGAGATCGCGTACTCGCTGTCGCGCGACACGTTGGCCGTGTCGCTCGCGTTGCCGTGCTGCGGCACCAGCTTCAGCGGCGCCGGCGGCCCTGTGGACTCGGCGGAGCCGGCCGGGGCCGCGCCGCCCGCGGGCGGCACGAGCGGTTGCCCGCTGATCAGGCGCGCCAGCGCGAACCCGCCGCAACCCGCGACGAGGAACAGCACCACCGCCGCCACCGCCAGCAGCGCCGACGCGCGCGAGCTGCGCCGAGGAGCAACCGGAGCGGCGACCGGTGCCGACGTCGAAGACCGCAGGAACGGCAGCGGCCCGGGATCGGCCGCCAGCTCGGAGCTGGCCTCCGCTTTCGCCTCCACCGCGGGCACGCCGGACACCGGCGCGACCGTCTTCAGCACCTGCGTGTCCGTGGCGTCCAGCTGCGCCGACGTCTTCTTCCCGTCCGGTGTGCGGAAGAGTTCCGGCCCGAACAGGTCCAGCGCCGTCTTGCCCTGCAACGGGTACAGCCGGTGGCGCACCTCGCGCAGCGAGATCCGCTTCTCCGGCTCCTTCTTCATCAGGGCCGTGATCACGTCGGCCAGCGGGCCCGGCTTCGGTTTGGGCACCGAGCCGTTCACGACCTTGCCGACGGTCTCCAGCGGATCGCCGTCGGCGTCGTACGGCGGAGCACCCTCGACGGCGGCGAACAGCGTCGCGCCCAGCCCCCACAGGTCGGCGCCCGGCGTGACCGCCCCACCCGACGCGACCTCCGGCGCGATGTAGGCGGGCGAGCCGAGCATGATCCCGGTGCGCGTCATCGTCGCTTCGGAGACGTTGCGCGCGATGCCGAAGTCGGTGAGCTTGATCCGCCCGTCGCCGGCGACGAGCACGTTGCCCGGCTTCACGTCGCGGTGCGTGATGCCTGCGTCGTGCGCCGCTTCGAGCGCGGCGGCGACCGCGATGCCGACGGCGGCCGCCTGCTCGACGGACAACGGCCCGTGGTCGCGCAGGATGTGCGCGAGGCTGCGCGAGGGCAGCAGCTCCATGACCACGAACGGTTCGTTGTCGTCGCGCGCGACGTCGTGCAGGATGATCACGTTCGGGTGGGACAGCACCGCGATCGCGCGCGCCTCGCGCAGCGTCCGCTCCCGCAGCTCGTCCGCCTGCGACGCCGGCACGCCCGGCGGCAGCTTCATCTCCTTGACGGCCACCGGCCGGTGCAGGAACTCGTCGTAGGCCGACCACACCGTGCCCATCGAGCCCGAACCGAGAACGGATCGCAGCCGGTACCGCCCGGCGACCACACGGGACGGCTCTTCGGCGGCGCTCGACGACTCTTCGCTCGAGGAGGACACCCCCTGATTGTGTCGTAAGGCACCGACAGCCTTCGACTCAGTGTGCAAGTCCCGCCCGCCCGGGTTTGCGGGGTACCCCAGAAGTGCCCGCAGGGGCGACCGGAGTCACAGGTGGCGGCACTGGCGTGGCTCTACCATCCATGGGTATGACGAACACGGCTGGTCCGGAATCGGTGCCGATCTCCGAACCCGAGCTCGCGCTGGCGGCGGAGTTCCCGGCCGCCGACCGGGCCCGGTGGCAGGAGCTCGTGGCGGGGGTGCTGCGCAAGAGCGGCCGCCTGCCCGAGGACTTCACGGGCGCACCCGAGAGCAAGCTCGTCACCCACACGTACGACGGGTTCGACATCCAGCCGCTCTACACCGCCGAAGACGCCACCGGTGAGCTCGGCTTCCCCGGCCTGCCGCCGTTCGTGCGCGGCGCCCGGCCCGAAGGCGTGATCGGCACCGGGTGGGACGTGCGCGTGCGCCACGACCGCGCCGACGCGAAGGCCGCCAACTCCGCGATCCTCGCCGACCTCGAAGGCGGCGCGACGTCCGTCTGGCTGCGCGTCGGCGAAGACGCGCTGCCGCCCGAAGCGCTCGCGGACGCGCTCAACGAGGTCTACCTCGACCTCGCCCCCGTGGTCCTCGACGCGGGCGCCGGTTACGAAGCCGCGGCCACCGCGCTGCTGGAAGTCCTGGCGGAGCGCGAAATTCCGCCCAGTGAGGCGCACGCGGTGCTCGGGGCGGACCCGATCGGCGTCCGCGCCCGGACGGGTGCGGCGCTGCCCGTCGCCCCGGCCGCCGAGCTGGCCGCGCGCCTCGCCGCGAAGTACCCGAAGGTGCGCACGCTCGTCGCGGACGGGCTGCCGTTCCACGAGGCCGGTGGTTCGGACGCGCAGGAGCTGGGCGCGACGATCGCCGCCGGCGTCGCGTACCTGCGGGCCTTGACGGACGCGGGCCTCGACGTCGCCGCCGCGGCCGCGCAGCTGGAGTTCCGGCTGGCCGCCACGGCCGACCAGTTCACGACCATCGCGAAGTTCCGCGCCGCGCGCCGGCTGTGGGACCGCGTGCTCGAAGTTTCCGGCGCGCCCGCCGGCGTGCGTGGTACGCACCAGCACGCCGTGACCTCGCCCGCGATGCTGACGCAGCGCGATCCGTGGGTGAACATGCTGCGCACCACCGTCGCGTGCTTCGCCGCGGGCGTCGGCGGGGCGGACGCGGTGACCGTGCTGCCGTTCGACTCCGCGATCGGTGTGCCCGACGCGTTCGCCGCACGCATCGCCCGCAACACCAACGCGATCCTCATCGAGGAATCGAAGCTCGGCAGCGTGCTCGACCCGGCGGGCGGCTCCTGGTACGTCGAGCAGCTGACCGACGAGCTGGCCAAGGCCGCGTGGGCCGAGTTCACCGCGATCGAAGGCGCGGGTGGCGTCGAAGCCGAGCTGGCTTCGGGTGCGCTCGCCGCGCGGCTGGCCCGGACCTGGGACGAGCGCGCGAAGCGCCTGGCCACGCGGCGCGACCCGATCACCGGCGTGAGCGAGTTCCCGGACCTGGCCGAGAAACCCGTGACCAGGGAAGCCGCGAGCTCCACTGTGGACGGTGGCCTGCCGCGCCACCGCTACGCCGAAGGCTTCGAGAAGCTGCGCGACGCGTCCGACGCACACCTGGCGGAACACGGTGAACGGCCGAAGGTCTTCCTCGCCACGCTCGGCCCGGTCGCCGCGCACACGACGCGCGCGGGCTTCGCCGCGAACCTGTTCCAGGCCGGCGGCCTCGAAACCGTGAACCCCGGCGCCACCGACGACCTGCCCAGCGCGTTCCGCGAGAGCGGCGCGCGCATCGCCTGCCTCTGCGGCACCGACGCCGCGTACGAGGAGCAGGCGGCCGAGGTGGCCGGCGCGCTCGGCGCTGAAACCGTGCTGCTCGCGGGCAAGGCGAGCTACCCGGGCGTGAGCGGCAACGTCTACGCGGGCTGCGACGCCCTCGAGGTCCTGACCGGCATCCACGCACAGCTGGGAGTGGAAGCATGAGCGCAGCTCGCAAGCGAACCATCGACATTCACGCCGGCGCCTCCCGGTCGGCCGGCGTGCAACTCCTCGGGGAGGCGGCGGCATGAGCATTCCGAACTTCGCCGACGTCCCGCTCGGCACCCCCGAGCCGGGGGACCGCGCCGCGTGGGCGCAAGCCGTGCAGGACGCCACCGGCAAGGGCCCCGACGCGCTGGCCTGGGAGACGCCGGAGGGCATCGGCATCAAGCTCGTGTACACCGCGGCGGATCTGTCCGATGTGGACTTCCTGGACACGTACCCGGGCATCGCGCCGTTCCTGCGCGGGCCGTACCCCACGATGTACGTGAACCAGCCGTGGACGATCCGCCAGTACGCGGGGTTCTCCACCGCCGAGGAGTCCAACGCCTTCTACCGCCGCAACCTCGCGGCCGGGCAGAAGGGCCTGTCGGTCGCGTTCGACCTGGCCACGCACCGCGGTTACGACTCCGACCACCCGCGCGTGTCCGGTGACGTCGGCATGGCGGGCGTGGCGATCGACTCGATCTACGACATGCGCCAGCTCTTCGACGGCATCCCGTTCGACAAGATGAGCGTGTCGATGACGATGAACGGCGCCGTGCTGCCGGTGCTCGCGCTCTACGTCGTCGCGGCTGAGGAGCAGGGGGTGAAGCCGGAGCAGCTCGCGGGGACCATCCAGAACGACATCCTCAAGGAGTTCATGGTCCGCAACACCTACATCTACCCGCCGCAGCCGTCGATGCGGATCATTTCGGACATCTTCGCGTTCACCTCGCAGCACATGCCGAAGTACAACTCGATCTCCATCTCCGGCTACCACATGCAGGAAGCCGGGGCGACCGCCGATCTGGAGCTGGCGTACACGCTGGCCGACGGCGTCGAGTACCTCCGCGCGGGCGTCGACGCCGGGCTGGACGTGGACAAGTTCGCGCCGCGGCTCTCGTTCTTCTGGGCCATCGGCATGAACTTCTTCATGGAGGTCGCGAAGCTGCGCGCCGCGCGGCTGCTGTGGGCGAAGCTCGTGAAGCAGTTCGACCCGAAGAGTGAGAAGTCGCTTTCGCTGCGGACGCACTCGCAGACGTCGGGCTGGTCGCTGACCGCGCAGGACGTCTACAACAACGTCACCCGCACCTGCGTCGAGGCGATGGCCGCGACCCAGGGGCACACGCAGTCGCTGCACACCAACGCGCTCGACGAGGCGCTCGCGCTGCCCACGGACTTCTCCGCGCGCATCGCCCGCAACACGCAGCTGCTGCTGCAGCAGGAGTCCGGCACCACGCGCGTGATCGACCCGTGGGGCGGCAGCGCGTTCGTCGAGAAGCTGACCTACGACCTGGCGCGCAAGGCGTGGGCGCACATCACTGAGGTCGAGAGCGCGGGCGGCATGGCGCGCGCGATCGACGAGGGCATCCCGAAGCTGCGCATCGAGGAGGCGGCCGCCCGCACGCAGGCGCGCATCGACTCCGGCCGCCAGCCCGTGATCGGCGTGAACAAGTACCGCGTGACCGACGACGAGCAGATCGACGTGCTCAAGGTCGACAACGCGGGCGTTCGCGCACAACAGCTGGAGAAGCTGAGCCGGCTGCGCGCCGAGCGCGACGGACAGGCCACCGAGGACGCGTTGCGCCGGCTGACCGAAGGTGCCCGCAACGGCGGGAACCTGCTCGCGCTGGCCATCGACGCGGCGCGCGCGAAGGCCACCGTCGGCGAGATCTCCGACGCGCTGGAGAAGATCTGGGGCCGCCACTCCGGGCAGATCCGCACGATCTCCGGCGTGTACCGGGAAGAGGTGGGGAAGTCGGACAACGTCGAGAAGGCGCGCGCGCTCGTCGAGCGGTTCGCCGAGGACGAGGGGCGCCGGCCGCGCATCCTGATCGCGAAGATGGGCCAGGACGGCCACGACCGCGGCCAGAAGGTGATCGCCACCGGCTTCGCGGACCTGGGCTTCGACGTCGACGTCGGCCCGCTGTTCTCCACGCCGGGCGAGGTCGCGCGGCAGGCTTCCGAGGCCGACGTGCACGTGATCGGCGTGTCGTCGCTGGCCGCCGGGCACCTGTCGCTCGTGCCGGCCCTGCGGCACGAGCTGGCTCAGCTGGGGCGCTCGGACATCATGGTCGTGGTGGGCGGCGTCATCCCACCGCAGGACTACGACGAGTTGCGCGCCGCCGGCGCGGCCGCGATCTTCGGCCCGGGCACGGTCATCGCCGACGCGGCGATCGGCCTGCTCGAGCAGCTCGTGCACCAGGAGTCCTGAGCCTTGCCGCGCAAGATCGACGTCGCCGCCTACGCCAAGGGGGTGCTCGCGGGCGACCGCGGCACCCTGTCGAAGGCGATCACGCTGGTCGAGTCGCACCGCGCCGACCACCGGGCGCAGGCGCAGGAACTGCTGGTCGAGCTGCTGCCGCACGCCGGTGGCGCCCAGCGCGTCGGCATCACGGGGGTGCCCGGCGTCGGCAAGTCGACCTTCATCGACCAGCTCGGCACGGACCTGACGGCGACGGGCCACCGCGTCGCCGTGCTCGCCGTGGACCCGTCGTCGACCCGCACGGGCGGCTCGATCCTCGGCGACAAGACCCGCATGGCCCGGCTGGCCGTGGACGAGCGCGCGTTCATCCGGCCGTCGCCCACCTCGGGCACGCTGGGCGGGGTCGCGCGGGCGACGCGCGAGACGATCGTGCTGATGGAGGCGGCGGGCTTCGACGTCGTGCTCGTGGAGACCGTCGGCGTCGGGCAGTCCGAGGTCACGGTGGCCAACATGGTCGACTGCTTCCTCTTCCTGACGCTCGCCCGCACCGGTGATCAGCTGCAGGGCATCAAGAAGGGTGTGCTGGAGCTGGCGGACGTCATCGCCGTCAACAAGGCCGACGGGGCGCACGCCCGCGACGCCGCGCGGGCGGCCCGCGAGCTGTCGGGCGCGCTGCGGATGATCTACGGCAAGGACGCGCCGTGGACGCCGCCGGTGCTGACGTGCAGCGCCCTGGAGGACGTCGGCCTCGACGAGGTGTGGGCGGAGATCGGCCGGCACCGCGACCTCATGCAGGAGTCGGGGGAGCTGACGGCCCGCCGCCGTCAGCAGCAAGTGGACTGGACGTGGGCCATGGTCCGCGAACAGCTCCTCGATCGGCTGACCGCGCACCCGTCCGTGCGCGCCCAGGTGGCCGACGTCGAACGCGCGGTCCGCGAGGGTTCCCTGACCGCGACGCTGGGCGCCGAGCGGATCCTCTCGGCGTTCGCGGAGCCCACCGACGGCTGACCGCTCATCGGCCCGGCGGCCTACCGACGGTTGACCGCTCACCCCGTTCGGCTGACGAACGGTCCCCCGAACTGACTTTGGTCTGACCTCATGACCGCTCCACGCTCCGTTACGACCGGTCACCGTGCGAAGGTGCGATCGGCGGGCGTCGCCGCGGGGTGAGCGGGGCGTGAAACACCGCGTGGCGGCTGACGGGGCGGGGGTTCGGCGGGCAGAATGCAGGCCAGTGCCGTAGAAGGGATGTCATGGCGAAGGTGCGGGGACTGCTGCTGGCCGGCCTGCTGGGAGTGCTGCTGCTGTGGGCGGCGCCGGCACAGGCGGCCGTCGTCGAAACGGCGGGCGCGCCCGCCGCGGCGCAGGTCGCGAGGGTGACCGCGCCCGCGGAAGCGCTGCTCCCGGCGCCGCGGCAGACGCAGCCGGGGCCGGTGCTCGACCCGACGCAGACGGACAAGGCCAACGCCCAGAAGAGCCGCAACAAGCTGATCGCGGGCGGGATCGCCGTCGTGCTGCTGGTGATCGTGTTCTTCGGCCGCCGGACTCGTGCCAAGCGCAAGAAGGGCGACTGAGCGGGTACCGTTCACCCTGACTGAAGTCACCACGGCCGTTCAACGCAGATCCGGTACCGGCCGTCTCGGGTCCCGGTTCGCGGCGAGCGGGTTGCCACCTGCATGGTGCACGATCATCTGCAAATGCGTACGACAGATCGAACGGCACGTTGCGTGACCCCCGGCGCTGCTCGGGCCACCCGTGTTGCGGGAGGAGGTGCGGCGTGACGGTGCTGGATTCACGACCGGACGTTCCCGGCGACCCCGACGGTCGCCTCGCCAACCCGATCGAGGCGCCTGCCTCGCTGATCACCGAAGCCGGCGTCAGCATGGCTCCTGTGGAGGATCTCGGTGCGGGCCGCGGCCCGTTCTGGCTGGACGATTGGCTGCGCGCCAACGCCACCGACGTGCTGGCGTGGCGCCGGCACATCCACGCCCACCCGGAGCTGTCGCGGCACGAGTTCGCGACGACGGAGCTGGTCGTGTCGGTGCTGCGCACCGTCGGCCTCAAGCCGTGGGTCCTGCCCGGTGGCACGGGGGTGGTGTGCGACATCGGCCAGGGCGAGCGCTGCGTCGCGCTGCGCGCCGACATGGACGCCCTGCCGCTCACGGAAGACACCGGCCTCCCGTACTCCTCCACCACGGAGGGTGCGGCCCACATGTGCGGGCACGACGCGCACACCGCGATCCTGCTGGGCGCCGCCCGCGCGCTGGCCGGCGCGCCCGAGCTGCCCGGCCGCGTGCGGCTGATCTTCCAGCCCGCCGAGGAGGTCATGCCCGGCGGCGCGCTGGACATGATCGCGGCGGGCGCCCTCGACGGCGTCGAGCGGATCTACGGCCTGCACTGCGACCCGCGGCTGGAGGTCGGCAAGGTCGGCACGCGCGTGGGCGCGCTGACGTCGGCCGCCGACCTCATCGAGCTCCGCCTGACCTCGCCCGGTGGGCACACGTCGCGGCCGCACCTCACCGCGGACTTGGTGTACGCGCTGGGCACGGTCATCACGTCGCTGCCGTCGGTGCTGTCGCGCCGCATCGACCCGCGCTCCGGCACGGTCCTCGTGTGGGGCGCCGTGCACGCCGGCCAGGCCGCCAACGCCGTGCCCCAGGACGGGGTCCTGCGCGGCACGCTGCGCACGGCCGACCACGAGGTCTGGAAGTCCCTCGAACCGCTGGTCGCGGCGTCCGTCGAATCGCTGCTGGCCCCGACCGGCGTCGGCTTCTCCCTCGACTACCGCCGCGGGGTGCCCCCGGTCGTCTCCGACCCGGAGTCCACGGCGCTCATGCGCGCCGGCGTCGAGGCCGCGGTCGGCGAAGCGGGCCTGGCTCCCACGGAACAGTCCTCGGGTGGCGAGGACTTCGGCTGGTACCTCGAGCACGTCCAGGGCGGCTTCGCCCGCCTCGGCGTGTGGCCCGGCCCGCCCGCCCCGCAGGCGGACATCCACCGCCCGACCTTCACGCTCGACGAGCGGGCTCTGCTGGTCGGCGTGCGGACGCTGGTGCACACGGCGCTGGCGACGCTCGCTTGAGCCGGGTGCGCCGGGAGTGCCCGGCGCACCCCCGCCGGGCCGCTCGAACCATCCCCACCCGCCTGAGTTATCCACAGGCTCTCGCGCGCTGTGGATAACTCAGGCGGGTGGATTTCACCCTTCCGGAGCACGCCTGAGCGGCAATTCACCCAGTCTTGTTAACCCGGGCCGAAGTCCAGGCCGAATTATTCACCCGCGGTGAGCACGACGTCATTTCTCGACTGCCCGCGGCATGGACAATAACGCCGTTTTACCTTGTGTCCCAACGGTTTTCGTACGCCTATAAGCATGTTCGACAACTCGCGTGCGGCGGGCAGAACAAACTGTCTCACCCATAAAACGTGAACCGCCGTCAGAGCTTTACCGGACGATGCCGAAGGTCGTTCACGATCCCCTGGTGGATGCGCGGATCCGCCGAGTTGTCCACAGGGCGCCGGGCGCCTGTGGGTAACTTCAGCCGGTGATGCCGGAGCAGGGGCGGGTGCGCAGGTCGTCCACGTAGTCGGCCGGGGCGCCCGCCGCTTCGGCCGCGTCGGCGAGCACACCGAGGTAGCGCGCGGAGGGGAGGCCGCCCTCGTAGGCGTCGAGGACGTACAGCCAGGCCAGCGCGGACCCGTCCATGGTCTGGACGCGCAGCCGGATCTTGGTGTGGATGCCGAGCTCGCCGCCTTCCCAGCGGTCGAGGCCGGTTTCGTCCAGCGAGGTCACGTCGTAGAGCACGACGAACACGCGTGAGGCCGCGTCTTCGACGATCGTGGCCAGCGCGCCTTCCCAGCCGAGGTCCTCGCCGCCGAAGGTCAGGCGCCAGCCCTCCAGCCAGCCGGTGCCGGCCATCGGTGAGTGCGGGGCGCGCTCCAGCATCTGGGCGGGCTCCATGTTCGATCCGTAAGCGGCATACAACGGCACTCGGACAGCGTAGCGACCTCTCGCCGCACGAGCGGATGCACATGCCCTGTCCGGGGACGAAGCCCGTCAGTGAATTCCGCCGGACCCCGCCGCGTACCGTTGGACCCACCGGCCACAGGCGTATCGAGGAGGACCTCAGGTGACCAGGATCGTGATCATGGGCGGGGGCCCGGCGGGTTACGAAGCCGCCTTGGTCGCCGCGCAGCACGGCGCCGACGTGACGATTGTCGAACGCGACGGTCTGGGCGGTGCGTGCGTCCTCTACGACTGCGTCCCCTCGAAGACGTTCATCGCCTCCTCCGGCGCGCTGGCCAAGATGCACGACCTCGGTGAGCTGGGCATCAACACCGACCTCGCCGACACGAGCGTCGACCTCCCGACCGTCCACGGCCGGGTGAAGGGCCTCGCGCTCGCGCAGTCGGCCGACATCCGCGCGCGCGTGCAGCGCGAGGGCGTGCGCGTGATCAACGGCACCGCGCGCTTCTGCGACGACGAGCCGGGCCTGGCCACCCACAAGGTCGCCGTCACCCACGTCGACGGCACCGCCGAAGCGCTGCAGGCCGACGTCGTCCTCATCTCCACCGGCGCCACCCCGCGCGTGCTGCCCGGCGCGGTGCCGGACGGCGAGCGCATCCTCGACTGGCGCCAGCTCTACGACCTCACCGAGCTGCCCGAGCACCTCGCCGTGATCGGGTCGGGGGTCACCGGCGCCGAGTTCGCCTCCGCGTACACCGAGATGGGTGTGAAGGTCACGGTGGTGTCCAGCCGCGACCGCGTGTTGCCCCACGAGGACGCCGACGCCGCCGCGGTGCTCGAAGAGGTCTTCTCGCAGCGCGGCACCACCGTCGCCAAGCACGCGCGCGCCGAGCGCGTGGAGCGCACCGAGAAGGGCGTGGCGGTCCACCTGACCGACGGCCGCGTGATCGAGGCCAGCCACGCGCTGATGACCGTCGGGTCCATTCCGAACACCTCCGACATCGGCCTCGACCGCGTGGGCATCGAGCCCGGCCCCGGCGGGTTCATCACCGTCGACCGCGTGTCGCGCACGACCGTCCCCGGCATCTACGCGGCGGGTGACTGCACCGGCGTGCTGATGCTCGCGTCCGTGGCGAGCATGCAGGGCCGCATCGCGATGTGGCACGCGCTGGGCGAAGGCGTCGCGCCGATCAAGCTGAAGACCGTGGCCGCCAACGTGTTCACGCACCCGGAGATCGCGACGGTCGGCATCAGCCAGCACGCCATCGACTCCGGTGAGGTGCCCGCGCGCACGATCATGCTGCCGCTGGCCACCAACGCGCGCGCCAAGATGGAAGGCCTGCGCCGCGGTTTCGTGAAGCTCTTCTGCCGCCCCGCCACCGGGGTGGTGGTCGGCGGGGTCGTCGTGGCGCCGTCGGCGAGCGAGCTGATCCTGCCGATCGCGCTCGCGGTGCAGAACCAGCTGACGGTGGACCACCTGGCGCTGACGTTCTCGGTGTACCCGTCGCTGAGCGGCTCGATCACCGAAGCGGGCCGTCAGCTGATGCGGCACGACGATCTCGACTGATTTTTCCGGTCCGCGCAACCCGGTGCGGTTCGCCGCGTCTTGTGCGGTGACAGGCTGATGGCGACGCGGGACAAGGGGCCGAGGGTGCGCAAGAGGGCGGTTTTCGTTGCGGCGGTGACGATCGGGACGATCGCGGTGGCCGGCCAGGCGGTGGCGGCGACGGGTGGCCCGGCCGCCGCGCCCGCGCCGGCGGCCCCGGCCGTGACCGTGCAGCTGAACCAGGACACGGTGGCGCTGCACGGCATGGTCGGCAAGTACCAGCGCGGCGAGGCGAACGTCGCCCTCGCCGACTGCCCCGGCGCCAAGGCCGGCTCGACGACGTTCAGCTCGCCCGTACTGAAGTTCGCCGACTACGACTTCGGACCGTTCATCGGCGTCCAGGCGACGGTGAGCGCCGGCGCCGACCTCGCGCCGGGCACGGCCGCCGGCACGTACCCGCTCACCGTGTCGTGCGCCGGGAAGTCCTACAGCACCACGTTCTCCGTGCCGGCCGCCCAGGTGGCCCGAGTACCGTCGGGCGCGGCGAAAGCCGGCGACGGAAGCCTCGCCGAATAGCGCGCCGAACACGATCACCAGCCGCCGGGAATCACTCCCGGCGGCTTTTTCGTGCGCGCGCGTCACACTGCGGGCAACCCGCGCGGGCCCGGCGGCGTGTTCCTCGCGTCGGGGAAGCCGGCGAGCGCTGGGGCACGGTGGCGAGGCGCGGTATCCGCAACGCCCGGGCGTGCCCCGCCCGAGGGGAGTCGTGGGGTCTTCGGCGGGCGCGGTCCGGCACCTGGTTGGGTGGGAGCCGCCCCGGGACCCGGAGGGGGAGTCGTGATCAGGAAGACGCTCGTGGTGGGGGTGCTCGCCGCGCTGGCGGTGGTCGGGGGTTGTGCCGCGCCGGCGGAGGTTGCGCCCTCCGCGCCGCCGCATTCCGTGGTGCTGCCGGCGCCGGCGTCGAGCGCGATGCCGGAGTCGAAGCCGGTTTCGCTGGACATCCCGAAGATCGGTGCGCACTCGACCCTCGTGCCGCTCGGGCTCAACGCCGACCACACCGTGCAGGTGCCGCCGGTCAGCACGCCGTTGCAGGCCGGCTGGTACGAGTACTCGCCGACGCCGGGTGAGCTCGGGCCCGCCGTGGTGCTCGGGCACGTGGACGGCAACAAGCAGAAGGGGATCTTCTACCGCCTCAAGGAACTGGCGCCCGGCGACGACGTGTCGGTGGCGCGCGCGGACGGCACCACGGCGCGGTTCGAGGTGACCGGGGTGGACCAGGTGCCGAAGGACGTGTTCCCGAGCGACGCGGTCTACGGCGACACCCCGGACGCGGAGCTGCGGTTGATCACGTGCGGGGGCGCGTTCGACCGGTCGGCGCACAACTACGTGGACAATGTGATCGTCTACGCGCGGCTCGTCGCGGACGGTCACTGATCGCGGCCCCTTCGTGGTAGTTCGCGGTTTTGTCGGCAGCCGGTGCAAGACTGTGACCGCTGACACAACCGACGATGGGGAGCGCACATGTTGTTCCGCGACGAACGCTGGCCCGACGGCACGCCGTGCTGGGTCGACCTGATGGTGCCGGACCGCGCCGCGGCCGCGCAGTTCTACCAGGCGCTGCTGGGCTGGGACATCCAGTTCGGCGGTGCCGAAACCGGGTTCTACGGGATGGCGCAGCTGGCCGGGCGACCGGTGGCCGGGGTGGGGGAGACCCCGTCCGGGCAGAAGGGCATGCCGGCCGTGTGGACCACGTACCTCGGCGTGTCCGATGTGGACAAGGCGGTGGCCGCGATCATCGAGGCGGGCGGCCGGATCGTGGCCCCGCCCATGGACGTGATGGAGGAGGGCCGCATGGCCATCGCCACCGACCCGACGGGCGCCGCCTTCGGCCTGTGGCAGTCCGGCCGCCACTTCGGCACCCAGGTCACCCTGGCGCCCGGCGCGCTGGCCTGGAACGAGTGCATGTCCCGCGACTACGCCACCGCGAAGGCCTTCTACGGTGACGTCTTCGGCTACTCCTTCGGCGACCTGTCCACCGAGGACTTCACCTACGCCACGCTGGACGTCGACGGCCGCCCCGTCGGCGGCCTCGGCCAGGCCACCGGCACCGACTACGAACCCGGCTGGATGCTCTACTTCTGGACCGCCGACGCCGACGCGGCCGCCGCCCGCATCCCCGAACTGGGCGGCACGATCGTCTCGGCCCCCGTCGACACCCCCTTCGGCCGCATGCTCATGGCCAAGGACAACCAGGGCGCGGGCTTCCAGCTGATGGCCCCCAACGAACAATCGGGCACGCAAGAGGGCTGGAGCGCCTGAGGCCAACGCTTCAAGGAATGGCCGTGCGCTCGGGCGATTGAAGCGTGACTTGGGGCAGCATCCCGAAGCCCGAGCGTCTTACGGTCCGGAGGTTTTGTCAAGACGAAAAGCGTGTCTTGACAAAACCTCCGGACCGCAAGGAAGGCTTCATATCGGGATGCAGGGCGGGGTGTGGCTGCTCCCCCCTTTTCGGGTCACCTCGCTGTGGAAAAGGCTTGAATTTCAGCTGTGCGAAACAGACAACGAATAAAAGTGCACCCGAGCTCCCACCGTTGAACTGCTCCCGCTCGACTGGTCGTAATCCCCGGCCTTGAAGTACATCGGGTAGCTCTTGAACGAAGACGGCATCGGGAACGACGACGTCTTCCCGTTCACCGTCACCCCGATCGTGTTCCCGCCGGTCAGACTGATCGTGTACGACCACTTCGTGTTCAACGGCACGTTGCCGAGCGAATGCTGCGTCTGCCCGCCGCTGGGGGAGTTCTCGATGCCGGCCTTGAGGTCGCCGTTGCTGTAGTAGTACAGCTCCACCAGCGGTTTCGTCGAGCCGCTGCCTTCGGCGAGGTGGATCTGGCCGACGCACACGTGGTCGGGGACCTCGGTGACCTTCACGCTCGCGTTCAGCTTGTGGGTGCCGGACACCGCCCAGGCGGCGGCCTTGCCGCCGGACGTCATCTCGCGCAGTTCGGAGCGCGAGTAGTTGGAGTTCGGCGTGGTGACGCCGTTTTCGGGGTCCCAGAAGGTCATGGAACCGTCGCCGGAGTCGGTGTAGAAGTACTTGTCCGTGTAGCCGCCCTCGAGGCGGGACGGGGAGATCGTGGTGGGGCTGCCGGGCGAACCCGTGGGTTCCTGCAGTTCCCACACCGAGAGGTCGAAGTTCGAACCGGGCGGTGCGCCGGGGTCGAGTGCGGCTGCCGCGGAAGCCGGTCCGGCTTGGCACACGGCGATTCCCAGCGCGACGGAGCACGCGACAGCCCGAGCCACACGAATGGTGGACATGGTTCTCCAGTTTGGGGGACGGAGGAGGTTCTGGCGAGCACAGTGTGTGTGGTCTGAACCAAGAAGGTCAAGACCTCGGCGACGATTTTCGAGTCAACCCACGGGAAGCGTCACATGGGTGAACATCCATTCACGACGCTGAATGGAAAATACGCCGAAACCCCACGCCATTTGTTCAGAAACGCGAACGGCCCCGCCCGGAGTACCGAGCGGGGCCGAACCGGAAAACCGGGTTCAGTCGGTGACCCAGTCGAAGGTCTTCGTCACCGCCTTCTTCCAGTTGCGGTACTCGGATTCGCGGCGGGCCTCGTCCATGGCCGGGTCCCACTGCTTGTCCTGCGCCCAGTTGGTGCGGATGTCCTCCTCGGACTTCCAGAACCCGACGGCAAGGCCGGCGGCGTACGCGGCGCCCAGCGCCGTGGTCTCGGCCACCACCGGCCGGATCACCGGCACGCCGAGGATGTCCGCCTGGAACTGCATGAGCAGCTCGTTCACGACCATGCCGCCGTCGACCTTGAGCGACTTCAGCGGCACGCCGGAGTCGGCGTTCATCGCGTCGATGACCTCACGCGACTGGAACGCCGTCGCCTCGAGCACCGCGCGGGCGAGGT
This sequence comes from Amycolatopsis sp. NPDC051903, assembly GCF_044452505.1. Lineage (NCBI taxonomy): Bacteria > Bacillati > Actinomycetota > Actinomycetes > Pseudonocardiales > Pseudonocardiaceae > Amycolatopsis > Amycolatopsis sp. NPDC051903. The sequence goes on from NZ_JBITBT010000001.1 coordinate 702,760, forward strand.
GTCCCTTGTTGACGAACCGCGTCAGGCCCACGATCGCGCCGCGGGCGTCCGAGCGCCAGTAGGGTGCGAACAGACCCGAGAACGCCGGCACGAAGTACGCGCCGCCGTTGTCCTCGACCTGGCGGGCGTGCTCCTCGATCTCCGCGGCCGACGAGATCATGCCCAGGTTGTCGCGCAGCCACTGCACCAGCGAACCCGTGACGGCGATCGAGCCTTCCAGCGCGTAGATCGTGTCGTTGGAGCCGATCTTGTAGCAGACGGTGGTCAGCAGGCCGTTCTCCGACATCACCTTCTCCGTGCCGGTGTTGAGCAGCACGAAGTTGCCGGTGCCGTAGGTGTTCTTGGCTTCGCCCGGCGACAGGCACGCCTGCCCGAACGTCGCGGCCTGCTGGTCGCCCAGGATGCCCGCGATGGGCACGCCGGCGAGCGCACCCTTCTCGCGCACGTTGCCGTACACCTCGGACGACGAGCGGATCTCGGGCAGCATCGACAGCGGGATGCCCATGTCCGCGGCGATCCCCTCGTCCCACTGCAGCGTGCCGAGGTCCATCAGCAGGGTGCGCGACGCGTTGGTCGGGTCGGTGACGTGCACGCCGCCGTCGGCCCCGCCCGTCATGTTCCACAGCACCCAGGTGTCCATGTTGCCGAAGAGCAGGTCACCGGCCTCGGCCCTGGCGCGGGCGCCGTCGACGTTGTCGAGGATCCACTTGATCTTCGGACCGGAGAAGTACGTCGCGAGCGGCAGGCCGGTTTTCGCGCGGTAGCGTTCCTGACCGCCGCCGAGCTCGCCGAGCGCGGTGATGATCCGGTCGGTCCGCGTGTCCTGCCAGACGATCGCGTTGTACACCGGCTTGCCGGTTTTCTTGTCCCACACCAGCGTGGTCTCACGCTGGTTGGTGATGCCGACCGCGACCACGTCGCGGGTGTGCAGGTCCGCCTTCGCGAGCGCGCCACCGGCGACCGCGCGCGTGTTCTCCCAGATCTCTTCGGCGTTGTGCTCGACCCAGCCGGCCTTGGGGAAGATCTGCTCGTGCTCGCGCTGGTCCGAGGCCACGACGTGGCCGGAGTGGTCGAAGATCATGCACCGGGTCGAAGTGGTGCCCTGGTCGATGGCGGCGACGTAAGACGTCATGGTCATCCCCTCGCTCTGGCGAAATCCGCCGAAACGGTGATCTTGCCGGTCATTCGGCGGCCGTCCGCTGACTCTCCGTCGATTCCTCTTCCGGGACCCGGCCCGGCTCCGGCAGGAATTCACCCGCCTTCTCGCGGGCCGTGAGGACCTGGCCGATGAACAGGTCGTAGATCAGGATGCCAACCACGCCACCGATGAGTGGCCCGGCGATCGGGATCCACCAGTAGTTGCTGAACCAGGCTCCGTCGCCAGGGAATGCCTTGTTCCCCCATCCCTCGAACAGGGTGAACAGTCGCGGGCCGAAGTCACGTGCGGGGTTGATCGCGTAGCCCGCGTTCGTGCCGTAGGTCAGGCCGATCACCAGCACGACCAGGCCGACCATGAACGGCGCCATGTTGCCCTGCGGAGCCTGGTTCCGGGTATCGATAAGGGCCGCGATGATGCCAACCAGGATGGCGGTGCCGACAATCTGGTCGATCAGGGGTCCCCAGACGCTGCCGCCGAAGTACTCAGCGGGGAAGGTCGCGAAGATCGAGAAGGTGGCCAGTGAATCGGGCCGCGACAGCGGCGGGGTCTGCGCGGCGTTGAACGCGTCGATCGCATCGTGGTAGACCGCGTAGACCACCGCTGCACCGGCCAGCGCGCCGACCACCTGCGCGAACCAGTATGGGAGTACCTTCGGCCAAGGGAACTTCCGCCGGACTGCGAAGGCCAGCGTCACCGCGGGATTGATGTGCGCGCCGCTGACCCCGCCAGCGACGTAGACGGCGAACACCACGGCTAGACCCCAGCCGAATGCGATGATCAACCAGTTTCCGGCCCCGAAGTCGACAGATTGCCGGCCAGAGCCGGGTAGACCCGCCACCGCCAGCGCGACCGAGCCGCAGCCGAGGACGATGAGGATTGCAGTGCCGAGGAATTCCGCGAGTAATTCGCCACCGACGTTGGCGCGCAGTCGGCTCCAAGCGTTTGACTGTTGAGAGATTTGTTCGCTCATCGCTGCCCTCCCAAATCGACGCCTCGATGCGTCGAGAACCCCATGCTGCTCCGCCTCGCCGGAACGGACAAGTTTCCGGCCGGGCGGAGCGCTCGGTCCTCGTGCGATGCTGGGGGTGTGCACAACAGCGAGTCGCAAGGAGGGCAGCCGCTGTGACGGAAGCGAAGCTGGGACCGGCGGCGCGTGAGGAATCCTGGCAGCGCCTCGGCAAGGACACGTTCGACCTGGTCGTCATCGGCGGTGGCGTCGTGGGCGCCGGGACCGCTCTCGACGCGGCGACCCGTGGCCTGCGCGTCGCGCTCATCGAGGCCCGTGACCTGGCGTCCGGCACGTCGAGCCGGTCGAGCAAACTCTTCCACGGTGGGCTTCGCTACCTGGAACAGCTCGAGTTCGGGCTCGTGCGCGAGGCGCTCCACGAGCGCGAGCTGATGCTGACCACGATCGCGCCGCACCTGGTCAAACCGGTGAGTTTCCTGTACCCGCTCACCCGCCGCGTCTGGGAGCGCCCGTACACCGCGGCGGGCCTGCTGATGTACGACACGATGGGCGGCGCGCGGTCCGTGCCCGGGCAGAAGCACCTCACCCGTGCGGGTGCATTGCGGATGGTGCCCGCGTTGAAAAGGTCGGCGCTCATCGGGGGGATCCGGTACTACGATGCGCAGTCCGACGACGCCCGGCACACCATGACCGTCGCCCGCACCGCCGCGCACTACGGCGCGGTCGTGCGGATGTCGACGCAGGTGGTCGGGTTCCTGCGCGAGGCCGACCGCATCTCGGGCGTGCGCGTGCGCGACGTCGAGGACGGGCGTGAGACGGAGGTCCAGGCCGGTGCGGTGATCAACTGCACGGGGGTGTGGACCGACGAGCTGCAGCGCCTGTCGGGCGGGCGCGGGCGGTTCCGGGTGCGCGCGAGCAAGGGCGTGCACATCGTGGTGCCGCGTGACCGGATCGTTTCGGAGTCGGGACTGATCCTGCGCACTGAAAAATCCGTGCTGTTCGTCATCCCGTGGCGCAACCACTGGATCGTCGGGACCACTGACACCGACTGGCACCTCGACCTGGCGCACCCCGCCGCGACGAAGCACGACATCGACTACCTCCTCGAGCACGTGAACTCGGTGCTCGCGACGCCGCTCACGCACGACGACATCGAAGGCGTGTACGCGGGCCTGCGGCCGCTGCTGGCGGGCGAGAGCGAGGAGACGTCGAAGCTCTCGCGCGAGCACGCCGTCGCGCGCGTGGCGCCGGGTCTGGTCGCGATCGCGGGCGGCAAGTACACGACGTACCGCGTGATGGCGGCCGACGCCGTCGACGCCGCCGTGGTCGACCTGCCGGGCCGGCCGCCGTCGTCCATCACGGACAAAGTGCCGCTGCTCGGCGCCGACGGTTACCACGCGCTGGTCAACCAGGCCGATCACCTGGCCGCGGAGCACGGGCTGCACCCGTACCGCGTGCGGCACCTGCTCGACCGCTACGGCTCGCTCGTCCACGAGGTCCTCGCACTGGCCGACGGCAAGCCGGAGCTGCTCAAGCCCATCGAGTCGGCGCCCGACTACCTCGGCGTCGAGGTCGTGTACGCCGCGAGCCACGAAGGCGCGCTGCACCTGGAGGACGTGCTCGCCCGCCGCACGCGGATCTCGATCGAGTACGCCCACCGGGGCGTCGACTGCGCCGAGCAGGTCGCGCGGCTCGCCGGTGAGGTCCTGGGCTGGTCGGCCGAGACGATCAAGCGCGAGGTGGAGGTCTACACCGCGCGGGTGGAGGCCGAGCGCGAGTCGCAGTCGCAGCCGACGGACGAGTCGGCCGACGCGCTGCGGGCGGCCGCGCCGGAGGCCCGCGCCGGGATCATCGAACCGGTCAGCTGATTTTTTCAGGGCGCCCCGGGTCCCGGCCCGGGGCGCCTTTCACGACTTGCGGATCCAGCGGATCAACGGCTCGCCGGTCGGCGCCGGGGTCCGCTCGGCGCCGACGTGCGTGAACCCGCACCGCGCGGCGACCGAAGCGGAGACCGCGTTGCTCTCCTCGTGGCGGTAGCAGATCTCCTGCAGGCCGAGGCCGCCGAAGCCGTAGCGCAGCGCCGCGGCGAGCGCCGTGCTCGCGATGCCCTGGCCGCGCTCGGCGGGGTGCGTCCAGACCGACGCTTCGGCCAAGCCGAACGTGAAGTCCAGGTCCCGCAGCCCGACCTCGCCGAGCAGCCGCCCCGTCGTCGGCTCCGCGACGGCCCACGAGCAGCGCTCGTCGCCCGCCCACTGCGCCGCGCGCAACGCGATGTACTCGGTGGCTTCGTCGACGTTGCGCAGCCGGTAGTTCAGCACGTACCGCCGGTGATCCGGGTCCGCGAACGCCTCCATCAACGCGACCCGGTCGTCGAGGTGCCGGTCCGCGCGCAGCTGGCGCAGGTAGTACGCGCCCGCGTTGATCTCCACGGGTTCCACGTCACGAGGGTAACCAAGCCGTGCCCCTCGGCGCTGCGAGATGACGGGCACACCACCCTCGTCGAGCGGACCGGCGCGCCGGCGCAGCAGCGGTGCCGCCGTGGCCGGGACCGTCGGCAGGAGCGGGAAACCGTTACCGGCTAACAGGAATCCGTGGGTGTTTCCGGGCAACCAGGTGAAGGTCGGAGCAGCCCGCGCCGGTAGGCCTCCGCGACGGCGGCCGCCCGGTCGGGCACGTCGAGCTTGGCGTAAACGTGCAGCAGGTGCGTTTTGATGCTGGCTTCGCTGATGAACAGCCGCTTCGCCGCCGCGCGGTTGGTGGCGCCGCCGGCGACGAGGCGCAGCACGTCGAGCTCGCGGGACGTCAGCGCGCCCGGGGCGGGGCGGCGCAGCGGTGCCATCAGCCGCGCGGCGACGCTCGGCGCGAGCACCGGTTCGCCGCGCGCGGCGGCGCGCACGGCGTGCTGCAGGTCGGCGACGGGAGCGTCCTTGAGGAGGTAGCCGGTGGCGCCGGCCTCGATCGCGGGCAGCACGTCGGCGTCGGAGTCGTAGGTGGTGAGGACCAGGACGCGGACGGCCGGGTGCTCGGCGGCCAGGCGGCGGATCGCGCTGACGCCGTCGAGCCCGGGCATGCGCAGGTCCATCAGCACGACGTCCGGCCGGTGGCGCGCGACGAAGGCCAGCGCTTCGGCGCCGGTGGCCGCTTCGCCGACGACTTCGATGTCGCCGCAGCCGGTGAACGCGCCGCGCAGGCCGTCGCGCACGACGGGGTGGTCGTCGGTGAGCAGGACGCGGATCACCGGTCCGGCTCGCTCACGACGATCGCCGGCAGCTGGACGTTGACCGCGGTGCCGTCGCCGGGCGCGGACTCGAGGGTGAACGTCCCCGCGACGCGCCGCACGCGCTGGCGCATCGCCTGCAGGCCGAAGCCCGTGCCGTCACCGCGAGCCGGCGACGCGGGGTCGAAGCCGGCGCCGTCGTCGCGGACGTCGAGGAGCACGACGTCGCCGGCGTAGGTGAGCGTGACGGCGATGCGCTGCGCACGGGCGTGCTTTTCCGCGTTGGCCAAGGCTTCCTGCGCCACGCGGTACAGCGTCACCTCCAGCTCCGGCAGCAGCGGCACGGGTTCGCCGGAGGTCTCGGCCGTCACCGCGACGCCGGAGGTGTCCGTGATGCGGCGGGCCAGATCCGCCAGCGCGCTGGGCAGGTGCGAGTCGGCGAGCGGTTCCGGGCGCAGGGCCTGCACAGCCCGGCGGGCCTCGGTGAGGCTGTCCTTGGCGAGCGTGTGGACCTGCCCGAGGTGGCGCTGCCGGGCGTCCTCCGACGTCGCGCGGTCGGCGGCCTGCAGCTGCGTGACGATGCCGGTGAGGCCCTGCGCGAGCGTGTCGTGGATTTCGCGGGCCAGGCGCTGGCGTTCGTCGTGGACACCGGCCTCGCGCGCCTGCGTGAGCAGCTGCGCGTGGAGCCCGGCGTTCTCCTCGAGCGCGGTTTCGAGGCGCGCGTTGGCTTCGGCCAGCGCGGCGTTGGCGCGGCGGCGCTTCTCGTTCTCCGCACCGACGAACCACGCGGCGTAGAGCATCGGCCCGGCGACCGACGCCACGAACACCCACGCCGGCGTCGGTGTGTGCGTGCCCCAGATCTCCTTGGCCAGCAACGGAACCGCGGCCGTCGCGGTGACGGCGAAGATCGACCAGCGCGCCGGGAAGAGCACGAACGCGATGGGGTAGCCGATCGACGCGAACGCGGTGAACGCGTCGACGAGCGTCGCCAGCGCCGCGCCCGCGGCGAGCAGGCCCGCGAAGTAGCCGACGGCGAGCCACGGATACCGGGCCCGCCGCGGGAACAGCGGCACGAGCAGCAGAAGCCACCCGGCCGCCGCGGCGGCGACCGCCAGCGTGATCCGCCACCGCGCCGGGCTGCCGTGGTCGCTCGTCGCCGCCCAGATCGTGCACGCGACGAGCGCCGCCAGCCCGATCCCGGCGAACAGCGGTCCCGCCCGCCGTTCCGCGCCCGGGTGCACGGCACCCGGCACCACACCCATCATGAGCGCGATTCTCGCAGCTGCGGACGGGCCGGTGGCTCCACCGTTTTGACGCGGGGGTCCACCGATCGGTGGATCAGCGGCGGCGCCAGCCCGTGATCAGCAGGACCGCGATGGGCAGGGCGAACACCAGCAGCAGCCGCCCGCGGGAGAGGACGAGCACCACGATCGCGATGACCACGGAGATCGCGACGGCGTAGCGCGTGGCGAAGCGCACCAACGCGCTGTCCGAGGACGGGCCGGGGGCCGGCTCCGGATCGGCGCCGCGGGACACGGCCAGCAGCGCGCTCGGCCGCGGTGACGGCAGGTCGTCGAACAACGGCACCAGGTCACTGACCACCTTGGCGGCCGTGACCTTCGCGGACCGGGTGCCGTATTCGTCGACGTCGAGCCGGCCGGTGCGGACGTGTTCGGAGAGGACGTCGAGTGCGTCCTGGCGTTCGGCGTCGCTGAGACGCATGTCGGACACGGACGGGCCTCAGCGGTCCCAGCGGCGGCGACGGAATTCGTCGCGCATCTCGCGCCGCATCTCGCGGTGCTCGAGCCGGTGTTCGCGGTGGCGGCGTTCGAGGTTACCGCGGTGGTCACCGCCCTGGCCCCACAGCGCGCGGCCGATGATGCTCAGCACGATCGGCGCGAGGACCAGCGGAAACACCGGCAGCGTCCCCGTGGCGATCAGCGCGATGGCCGCGATCCACGTCAACGGGACGATCGCGGCCGTGAAGCGCTGCCCGCCCGACCAGCCCTCCGGCCGGGCCACCGCGGTCTGCGGCGCCGGCGCCGGGACTCCGGCGGGCGGCGGCGGGGCCGGCACCGGAGGCTGCGCGGGCGGCGCACCCCCGTACGACGGATGCGGCGCCGGCAGGTCGGCGAACAGCTCGGCCAGCTCGCCCCGCGTCTTGGCCGCGGTGATGCGAGCCGAGCGCTCGCCGTACTCGTCGATGTCGATCCGCCCCGCGGTCATGTGCTCACCGAGCGCATTCAGCGCGGATTCCCGTTCCTGGTCGCTGATCCGCAGCTGCGGAGCCGGAACCTCGTTCACACCACCGATGGTATGCCGCCGCGGGCTGGTCCACCCACGACATTCGGCACAACTTCAGTCCTTGAGCTCCAGAAGCTGGGTGCCCTGGGTCACCGCGGCGCCGACCTGGACCGAAAGTCCCGTGACGGTGCCCGCTTTGTGTGCCGTGACCGGGTTTTCCATCTTCATCGCCTCGAGGACCACGATCAGCTCGCCCGCCTCGACGTGCTGCCCGTCCTCGACGGCGATCTTCACGATGGTGCCCTGCATCGGCGCCGTGACCGCGTCGCCACTCACCGCAGCCTTCGCGCCCCCGGAACGCTTGCGCGGCTTGGCCTTCGCGGCCGCCGCGCCGCCGCCCGCGCCTTCGACCGCGAACCCACCCGGCAGCGACACCTCGAGCCGGCGCCCGCCGACCTCGACCACCACGTTCTGCCGCGGCGCCTCTTCTTCGGCCTCGGCGTCAGGAGCCACGAACGGTTCGATCTTGTTGTCGAACTCCGTCTCGATCCAGCGGGTGTGCACGCTGAACCCGTTCTCGTCGCCGATGAACGCCGGGTCGTCCACGATCACGCGGTCGAACGGCAGCACCGTGGCCATGCCCTCGACCACGAACTCGGCGAGCGCGCGCCGGCTGCGTTCGAGCGCGTTGGTCCGGTCGGAACCGGTGACGATGAGCTTCGCGAGCATCGAGTCGAACTGCCCGCCGATCACGCTGCCCGACTCCACGCCGGAGTCGACGCGCACGCCGGGACCGTTGGGCGAGATGAACTTCGTGACCGTGCCCGGTGCCGGCAGGAAGCCGCGCCCGGCGTCCTCGCCGTTGATGCGGAATTCGATCGAGTGCCCGCGCGGCTCGGGGTCTTCGGTGATGCGCAGCTTCTCGCCGCGCGCGATGCGGAACATCTCGCGCACGAGGTCCAGGCCCGTCGTCTCCTCCGACACGGGGTGCTCGACCTGCAGCCGGGTGTTCACCTCGAGGAAGGAGATGGTGCCGTCGGTGGCCACGAGGTACTCGACGGTGCCGGCGCCGTAGTACCCGGCTTCCTTGCAGATCGCCTTGGCCGATTCGTGGATGCGCCGGCGCTGGTCGTCGGACAGGAACGGCGCGGGCGCCTCCTCGACGAGCTTCTGGTGGCGGCGCTGCAGCGAGCAGTCGCGCGTGCCGACCACGATCGCGTTGCCGTGCTGGTCGGCCAGCACCTGCGCCTCGACGTGGCGCGGCTTGTCGAGGTAGCGCTCCACGAAGCACTCGCCGCGGCCGAACGCGGCCACCGCTTCGCGCGTCGCCGACTCGAACAGCTCCGGGATTTCCTCACGGGTACGGGCGACCTTGAGGCCGCGGCCGCCGCCGCCGAACGCCGCCTTGATCGCCACGGGCAGGCCGTGCTCGTCGGCGAACGCGACGATCTCGCTCGCGTCCTTCACCGGTTCCTTGGTGCCGGGCACGAGTGGCGCGCCGGCGCGCGTCGCGATGTGCCGCGCGGTCACCTTGTCACCGAGGTCCCGAATGGACTGCGGGCTCGGCCCGATCCACGTGAGCCCGGCGTCGAGGACGGCCTGGGCGAACTCGGCGTTCTCGGACAGGAAGCCGTATCCCGGGTGGACGGAGTCCGCGCCGGAGCGCTTCGCGGCGTCGAGGATCTTGTCGATGGAGAGGTAGCTCTCGGCGGCGGTCGAACCGCCGAGCGCGAAAGCTTCGTCGGCCAGGCGCACGTGGGGTGCGTCGCGGTCGGGGTCGGCGTAGACCGCGACGCTCGCGAGGCCCGCGTCCTTGGCCGCCCTGATCACTCGGACCGCGATCTCACCGCGGTTGGCGACGAGGATCTTGGTCACCGGACCACCCGTGCTCGCGATGTCCTGCTCGGTCACCCGTAACCTCCCGTGTCCGGTGCGCTCCACTGCCTGGTGTCCGGGAGTCTACGGACCGCAATACCCGCTGGGATGAGAGCTGGACCACCCGGTTGTTGACGGTTATACCCGCGCGGTGTGCCGCAGCTCGACCGGGAGCTCGGTGTCGAGCACGATGACGTCGTAGGGGTTGACCTGGTGGAGCTTCGCCAGGTGCGCGGTGTCGAGCACGAGCCACGGCTGGTGCTCGCCGCAGCACTCGACCAGCTTTTCGAGTGACGTGAACGCGACGAGCGCGACGCGGCCGTCCGGCGTGTGGCGCAGCTCGATGTTCGCGCCGGTGCCGCCGTCGGTGGTCGGGGCGACCGGGCTCGTCGGCAGGTACAGGGCCGGGGGCAGGTTGGGGTTCGTCACGGGGACAACATAGACGGACACCGTCCGCAAGGTCGCCTACAGTCTCGGATATGCGGACCTCGACCGTGCGGATCCCCCGATCCGCGCTGTTCACAGCGGTGCTCGCCGCCGTCGTGACGGTGGCGGCGCTCGTGGTCGTCGTCGGACTGCGGCCGAAGCCCGCCGACGTGGCCGCGCCCGGCGTGTCCGGGATCCCCGAGCCCGCGGCGCCCACCGCCACGACCTGCGGTCCGGGCCCGTGCCGGCAGCTGGCCGCGGTCACGGTGGGCGGCACGCCCGTGGTGCTGCTGGCCGACGCGTCGGGCGGCTGGGGTCGCGTGCAGGTCGGACCGCAGCCGGGCACGGAGTTCGAGCTCGCGATCACGACGATGGGCGCGAAGCTGAACGCGCAGTCGCTGCGGTGCATCGCCGGCAAGACCTCGGCGTGCCTCGTGCGCGGCACCGTGGGCGGTGCGGTCGACGGCGCGGGCGGCGCGTACGGCGAGCTGCTGATCGGGTCCGACGGCGTGTGGCGCGACTTCGGCAAGCCCTACTTCGCCGACGCTGGAACGCTTTCGCTGTTCGACACGACGGCCGACGGGCGTCCGGACGTGATCGTCGTGCGCCACGAGTGTCCCGATGCGACACCCGGCACCCCGAAGTGCCAGGCGGCGCCGGTGCTCGCGGAGGCCTACCAGCTGAGCGGCGCGGTGATCGGGTGCACGAAGAAGGTGACGGCGCCCTCGGACCTGCGGGGCTGGCCGGAGATCGAGGTGCGGGCTTCGGAACTGCGGCCCTGCCCGGACGGCGGCTGACCGGGTCGGCCCAGCCGCCGCGGGGGATCAGGCCGTGACGGGGGTGGCGGGCTTCGGCGCCGGGGCGTCGCGGACGGTGTCGTCGAGCAGGCCTTCGCCTCGGGCGACGACGGCCGGCACCACGATCTGGCCGGCGACGTTGGTGGCCGTGCGCATCATGTCCATGATCGGGTTCACGGAGTAGATGAGCGCGATGCCGAGCGCTACCTGCTTGGCGTCGAGGCCGATGAACGCCGTGGTGAGGGTGAGCGCCGTGAGCCAGCCGGTGGTGCCCGCCGTCGCGAGCGCGCCGAGCACCGCGACCACGACGATGCCCGCGTACTGGCCGATGCTCAGCGAAACCCCGGACAGGTTGGCGATGAAGATGGCGCCGATGGCCGGGAACACGGCGGCGCAACCGTCCATTTTGGTCGCACTGGCGAGCGGGGTGGCGAAGGCCGCGTACGACGGTTCGACCCCGAGGTTCACCGCGGCCTGGCGGGTCAGCGGCAGCGTCGCGGCGGACGACTGCGAAGCGAACGCGAACTGGATCGCCGTGCCGGCCTTGGCGAAGAACGTCAGCGGGCTGACCTTCGCCACGAACTGCAGCAGGATCGGGTAGACGACGAACAGCACCAGCAGGCAGCCGGCGTACACCGCGACTGTGGCCGACAGCAGCGGGCGGAACAGCGCGTCGCCGTAGTTGGCGACGGCCGCGCCGATCAGGCCCGCGATGCCGATCGGGGCGAGGCGCACGATCCAGCCGAGGTAGCGCTGCACGATCTCGAAGACGCTCGTGGTGAAGTCGACGAACGGCTTCGCCTTGTCACCCAGGCTGTAGGCGGCGGCGCCGATCAGCACGGCGAGGAAGAGCACCTGCAGCGTGTTGCCCTCGGCGAAGGCGGCGAAGAAGTTCTGGGGGAGCAGGCCGTCGATGAAGGCGTCCCACGAGCCCCAGTTGCTCACGCTCTTCGCGGCCTTGTCGGCGTTCTTGGCCGTGGCCGCGACGCCGGCGCCGAGGCCGCCCGAACCGGGGTTGAACAGCTTGCCGATCACGATGCCGATGAGCGACGCGATGAACGACGTGATGGCGAACCACAGCACGGTGCGGCCGCCGAGGCGCGCAGCTTTCCGGCCGCCGCCGAGGCCGCGCAGGCTGGTGATGCCGACCACGATCGCCGTGAAGACCAGCGGGATCACCGCGATCTGCAGGAGCGTCGTGAAGATCGAGCCGATCTGGTGCAGCACTTCGGTGAGCGTCGTGGCGCCCGTCGTCCTGGCCAGGACGCCGAGCGCCGCGCCGACGACGAGCGAGCCGATCACCGCGGCCGCGAAGACACGAGGTTTGGTGTACGCGCGGAGGAAAGACACGAAGCCACCCCAGAGGTCGAAAGTTCCCGTTCCGGCCCGATCCGGGCCGAACATGAACTTTCTTCGATCACTCGGTGGAGTGAAAGTTGTCTCAGGATGTGGGAGGCGTCCAGAGGTCCACGACACTCACGCCGACCTCGGCCAGCAGGCGCCGCACGAGCGGGAGGCTCAGCCCGATGACGCTCGACGGGTCGCCCTCGATGCCGTCGACGAACCAGCCGCCGAGCCCGTCGAGCGTGAAGGCGCCCGCCACCTGCAGCGGCTCGCCGCTGGCGATGTACGCCTCGAGTTCCTCTTCGCTGGGTCGTCCGAAGTGGACGGTGGTGCGCTGCGTGCCGGTGGCTTCCTTGGTGCGGTGGCCGCTTTCGACGCGGATGATGGCGTGACCCGTGAGCAGGTCGCCGGAGTTGCCCGCCATCGCCGCCCACCGGCGGCGTGCCACCTCGGGCGTACCGGGCTTGCCGACCATCTCGCCGCCGATGTCGAGCATCGAATCGCACGCCACGATCACGGCGTCGGTGAGCGCGCCGGCCACCTCGGCGAAGACGGCGTTGCCCTTGGCGCTCGCCAAGGCTGTGACGAGTTCCTCGGGGGCCGGGTCGGTGAGCGACGCCGCGACGGCGTCTTCGTCGACCCCGGACACCACGACGCTCGGATCGAAACCGGCGGAGCGGAGCAGGGCGAGGCGGGCGGGGGACTGGGAGGCGAGAACGAGGCGCACGGGTGAAAGTTACCGCTCGTAGCGGGCGTTGCCGAATTGTGACCTGCGACACTCGATCGGGGAGTAGTTTGTTGTTGCTCACAACATATCGGCCCGGGCCTCCCGCGTGCGCTCCCCGGCACGACCGGCCTCGACGGTATCAGGGCATTGCCGGGAAGGGACGACGGTGAACGCATGACCGTGAGGGTGACCGAATCCACGCCTGCGACCAGGTCGCGCTCTCCGTGGTGGGCCCGGCTGCGTGCGCCGAAGCACCGCGAGGTGGTGCGCCCGGACACCGGCGCGGTCAGCAAGACCTCCCCGCCGCTGCGCGGGTGACGCACGTGCCGCGCGCCTGCGCTGCCCGGCTGCGCGCCGCTCGGACCGGCGCGGCCGGACCGACTACCCGCTGCAATCGGCCGACCACTGGCGCACGACCCCTCGACCTTTCTCTCCCGCGGTAAGCGCACCGTCCCCTCGGCCCCGGTTCCCGCGCCGGTGGCCGAGGGGCGGCGCGTGGGTCAGGCGGTGGCGGGCGCTTGCGACTCCCGGGCGCTCGCCGGGGCCTGCGGGCGCGGGGTGACGCGGCGCAGGAACGACGCGGAGACGACCCCCAGCACCAGCACGGCGATCGGCAGGATCAGCGTGGCACGGGCCGCGTCGGTGAGTCCGTGCTGCACGGCTTCGGTGGCGAGGCGACCGGCCTGCGCGGCGACGTCCGCGGGCAGCCCCGGCAAGGGCGCCGGGCCGCCGGACGAGCCGAACTCGCCCGTCGAGGCCGCCGCGTGGGCGATGCCTTCGGCGAAGGGCCGGCGGTACTGCTCGGGCAGCTGGGCCGCGGCGTTCGCCGCTTCGTCGGTGATCGAGGCGCTGATGCGGGCCTGCAGCAGCACGCCGATGGCCGCGCTGCCGAGCACACCGCCGACCTGGCGGGCGGTGTTGAAGATGCCCGACGCGGTGCCGGCGAGCTGAGGCTGGACCGACGCCATCGTCAGGTTGCTCATCGGTGAGAAGATGCAGCCGATGCCGAGGCCGCAAACCAGCAGCGCCGGGATCAGCGCCCACGGGCTCGTGTCCGGCCGCGCCTGCAGCGCGATGGTGCCCATGCCGAGCGCCAGCAGCGACAGGCCGCCCATCACGAGGTACTTGCCGTTGATCCGGTCCGACGCGCGGCCGACGAACGGTGCGATGACCCCGGACAGCAGCGACATCGGCGCGGTCAGCGCGCCGGCGAGCGTCGGGGTCAGGCCGAGCACCGTCTGGATGTAGATGATCAGCGGCAGGAACATGCCCGTCATCGTGAAGCCGACGGTGGTGGCGGTGAGCGTGCCGGCGGAGAAGTTGCGGTTGGCGAACACGGCGAGCGGCACGAGCGGCTCCCGGCGGTTGAACCGTTGCCACAGCACGAAAGCCACGAGCAGCACCACACCGGCGCCGATGAACTCGAACACGGTGATGCCGCCGAAGACGGTGCCCCAGTCGTACTGCTGGCCGTTCTGCACGCCGAACACGAGGCAGAACAGCCCCGCGGCCGAGAGGAAGATGCCGATGAAGTCGAAGGAGTGCGAGTGCCTCGGCTGCCAGTCGGGCACGAGCAGCAGCGTCAGCACGATCGCGACGGCGCCGATGGGCACGTTGACGAAGAAGATCCACTCCCAGCCGAGGTGGTCGACGAGCACGCCACCCAGCAGCGGGCCCGCGATCGTGGCCAGGCCGGCGACGCCACCCCACGCCCCCATGGCCGGGCCGCGCTTGGCGGGCGGGAACAGGTGCGTGATGAACGCCAGCGTCTGCGGCGTCATCAGCGCGGCGCCGAGACCCTGCACGGCGCGGGCCGCGATGAGCAGTTCGACGTTGCCGGACAGGCCGCACCACAGCGACGCGCCCGTGAAGACGATCAGGCCGGCGAGGAACACGCGCTTCGGCCCGAAGCGGTCGCCGAGGCGGCTGGTGAACAGCATGGGCACGGCGTAGGTCAGCAGGTAGACGCTGATCACCCACACCACGGCGTTGAGGCCGGCGTCCAGCTCTCTGAGCATCGCCGGCACTGCGATGGACACGATGGTCGTGTCCAGCAGGATCATGAAGAACCCCAGGCACAGCGCGCCGAGCGCGGCCCACGGGTTAGCTTGTCTCGCGGTCATGGGTTTCCTCGGTGATCAGGCTCAATGCGGGCTTGTGGCCCTGGAAGGGAATGCGGCCGGACGAAAGATCGGCGTAGAGGCGTTCGCACCACTCGAGCTCGAACGCCCGGTGGTCGGCGGCGTAGCGGAAGTCGAGCCAGTAGACCTCGGGCACGGCCTCGCCGCGCACCTGCTTCAGCATCACCTGGTCCGCCGCGACGCTCGCGCGCAGCAGGGTGATCCGGTGCTCCAGTTCGACCAGCGCGGTGTCGTGCCCGAGTTCGTCGATCACGGCCAGCCCGCTGAGGAACGCGGGGTACTCCTCGGCGACGTCGCCGAGCAGCTCCCGGCCCCGCTGTTCCAGCGCGTCCTGGCCGGCGGGCGTCATCGCGTACACGGTCCGCTCGGGCCGCCTGCCGTCCCGCTGGGTGTCGACGACCTCGAGGAAACCGTTCTGCTGCAAGCGCTCCACGGTGTGGTACAGCGAGCCGGCCTTCAGCTTCACGCGCCGGTCGACGTACCGCTCGCGCATGAGCTGAGCCATCTCGTAGGGGTGCATCGGCTTCTCGTGCAGCAGCTCCAGCACGGCCACCCCCAGAGCGGTCAGCTTCACGGAAGGCATGGTCCTTGATCCTTTCGAGTGATCCAGCGTGGTTATTCCACGTGGACTATACGGCGTTGAACATCCAGCGGTCCAGTGCGGTTTGTGCTGGTGAACGCACTGTTGCTGAGCGTGATGGCCCGGTTTGGGCGTTGTGCGGCCACGGTAGCCGGGGGGTCCGACAAAACCGGTCGTCGCGGTGCGTAGCCGCGCAGCGACGAGGCCCGGGCCGTGGGGCCCGGGCCTCGAAGTCGAAGCATTCGGTCAGTCGGTCACGTGGTGCAGCTGCTCCCGGGCCGCCCGCGCGCGCCGGCCCAGCAGCGAGTACCACCCGGCGATGCCCGTTCCCACGGTCAGCGCCGCGGCGCTCAGGCCGAGCGACCAGTGCACCCCCACCGCCGCGCCCAACAGGCCCACGGTGAACCCGCTGCCGGCGCGCAAGCCGTTCGCCGAGACGTTGTAGACGCCGATCACGCGGCCGCGTTCTTCGGGTTTGGCCAGCAGCTGCACCACCGTCTGCCCGATCGACATCGACGCGAGGTTCGCCACCCCGCCGACCAGCAGGAGGACCACCGCGAGGGGATAGCTGGCCGTCCAGGCGAAGAACAGGCTCGACAACCCGTACACGGCGGTGCTGACCACGGCGGCGGGCACGTTGGGTTTGATGCGGCCCGTCGCCTCCAGGAGGACGCCGCCGAGGACACCGCCGGCGCCGTTGGCGAACAGCAGCACCCCGTAGGCCGTGCCGGCGCTGCCCGCGCCGAGGTCCTGGGCGAAGATCGGCATGGAGCTCTGCATCGAGGCGCCCACGAAGAACGCGCCGAGCCCCGCCAGGATGATCATGCCGACCATGGTCGGGTTGGCGCCGACTTCGCGGAGCACGCGCACGGAGTCGAACAGGCCCACGCGCGGCCGCGCGATGATGCCGCCGTCGCGGGTGTGGCCGGTGAACTTGGTGCGGAACAAGAAGATCGTGAGCGGCAGGTAGAACGCGACGTTCACGAAGATCCCCGCCACCGGCCCCAGCCCGAGCAGCAGCGCCGAGCCGACGACCGGGCCGAACAGGATGCCCAGGCTGCGGAACGTCGCGTTGAGCCGCACCGCGCTCGGGAGTTCGGCGGGGCCCACGAAGTCGTGCAGCATCAGCTGTTCGCCCGGGCCCCAGATCGCGCCGGCGCACCCGTGCAACACGAGCAGCACGCACGCGCTCCACACCTGCAGGGAACCGGTGAGGATCAGCACGCCCCACAGCGCCGACACGACCATGAACAACGCTTGCGCGGCCTGGATGATCCGCCGGCAGTCGTGCCGGTCGGCGAGGCCGCCGAAGTACACCGAGAACAGCAGGAACGGCACCCAGTGGCTGATGACTTCGAAACCGGTGAGCGCGGGCGACTGGAACTTCTCCCACAGCACCCAGTACGTGATCACGTGCTCGATGTTGTCGGCCATCATCGCCAGGCCCGCGCCGAACAGGTACGGGCGGCAATCCTTGTTGTACAGCGCGGCGAACTTGCGCGGCGCCGCGGCGACGGCCGCGGGCTCCTCCGGCACGTGCGTCGGCACCCCACACGCGGAACACATGAGTTCGAGACCCCCATTCCGTTGAACGAGGAGTCACGCTAGACGCAACGTTGCGTCTTGTCTACAAGCCGATTAGGCTTCGCGACGTGGGAGAGGTCACTGCGCCGGACACGCGCCGGCACCACGGGAACCGGTACGGCCGGAGCGAAGACGCGCGCCGCGCCGTGCTCGAGGCCGCCGACGACCTGCTGGTGGAACACGGGTTCGCCGGGCTGACGGTGGAGCGCATCGCCGCCACGGCTGGCGTTTCGAAGCAGACGATCTACCGCTGGTGGCCGTCCAAAGTGGACATCCTGCTGGACGCGCTCGGCGACGACCTCGCCGAAGAACTCGTCCCGCCCGACCACGGCGACCTGCGCCGCGACCTGCGTCAGCACCTCGCCGCCGTCGCGACCTTCCTGACCACGGCCGACGCCGGGGCCGTCTTCCGCGCCCTGCTCGGTCAGGCCCAGCACGACCCCGCGCTGGCCGCGCGGCTGCGCGCCGAGCACGTGCGCGGCCAGCACGCACGCGACCGGCTGCCCTTCGAACGCGCCCTCGCCCGCGGCGAGCTGCCGCCCGGAACCGACCTCGACCGCGCCGTGGAGCAGCTCATCGGGCCGATCCACTACCGCGTGCTCGTCACGGGCGCCCCGGTCACGCGCCGGTTCACCGACGACCTCGTCGACCGGTTCTTCGCCTAGCCGCAACGAAAACGGGCCGGACCACGAAGGTCCGGCCCGCTGTCGAACGACGTCAACGTGGCAAAGCCGAAGCCCGCCACGCGCCGGCGCCCGGGTGCAGGGGCGCGCGCACCGCGGCGGCCCGGTCGTTCCACCACGACGTGCGGCGAGCAGGAGCCGGCGCGGTGGCAGCGGAAGCCGCCGCCGCAGCGACGACGGCGGTCAGCGCAGCCAGTTCGGCGTCGTCCGGGTTGCCGCGGAGGACGCGGAGCAGGGGGCGTTCGCTCACGGGAGACCTCACAGGGGGATGTTGCCGTGCTTCTTGGGCGGCAGCGATTCGCGCTTGGTCTTCAGCAGCGACAGCGCCTTGCTGACGTGGCCGCGCGTGTGGGCGGGCACGATCACCGAGTCGACGTAACCGCGTTCGGCGGCGGCGTACGGGTTCAGCAGCGTGTCCTCGTACTCCTGGATCAGCTCGGCCCGGAGGGCGTCGACGTCGCGACCTTCGGCGGCGGCCGCGGCGAGCGTCTTGCGGTGCACGATGTTCGCCGCGCCCTGCGCGCCCATCACGGCGACCTCGGCGGTGGGCCAGGCGAGGTTGACGTCGGCGCCGAGGTGCTTGGACCCCATCACGTCGTACGCGCCGCCGTAGGCCTTGCGCGTGATCACGGTGACGAGCGGGACGGTCGCCTCCGCGTACGCGTAGATCAGCTTCGCGCCGCGGCGGATGATGCCGTTCCACTCCTGGTCGGTGCCGGGCAGGAAGCCGGGCACGTCGACGAAGGTGAGCACCGGGATGTTGAACGCGTCGCAGGTCCGCACGAACCGCGCGGCCTTCTCCGACGCCGAGATGTCGAGGCAACCGGCGAACTGCGTCGGCTGGTTGGCGACGATGCCCACGCTCTGGCCGTCGACGCGGCCGAAGCCCACGAGGATGTTCGGCGCGAACAGCTCGTGGACCTCGAGGAACTCGCCGTCGTCGAGCACGCGGGTGATGACCTCGTGCATGTCGTAGGGCGTGTTCGGCGAGTCGGGGATGATCGTGTCGAGCTCGCGGTCGGTGTCGGTGACGTTCTCGAAGAACCCGGCGGGCTCACCGGCTTCGAACGCCGGCGGGTCGGACAGGTTGTTCTGCGGCAGGTAGGACAGCAGCTCCTTGACGTAGGCGATCGCGTCGTCGTCATCGGAACCCAGGTAGTGCGCGACGCCCGACTTCGTGTTGTGCGTGCGCGCGCCGCCGAGCTCCTCGAACGTCACGTCTTCGCCCGTCACGGTCTTCACGACGTCCGGGCCGGTGA
Source organism: Amycolatopsis sp. NPDC051903 (assembly GCF_044452505.1). Lineage (NCBI taxonomy): Bacteria > Bacillati > Actinomycetota > Actinomycetes > Pseudonocardiales > Pseudonocardiaceae > Amycolatopsis > Amycolatopsis sp. NPDC051903. The sequence continues at coordinate 721,763 of NZ_JBITBT010000001.1, forward strand.
TGAACATCTGCGACGTCTCGTCGACCATCACCACGAAGTCGGTGAGCGCGGGGGAGTACACGTGCCCGCCCGCGTTGGCGCCCATGATCAGCGAGATCTGCGGGATCACGCCTGAGGCGTGGGTGTTGCGGCGGAAGATCTCGGCGTAGAGGCCGAGGGAGACCACGCCCTCCTGGATGCGTGCGCCGCCGCCCTCGTTCATGCCGATGATCGGGCAGCCGGTCTTGAGCGCGAGGTCCATGACCTTCACGATCTTCTCGCCGTAGACCTCGCCCAGCGCGCCGCCGAACACCGTCACGTCCTGGGAGAAGACGCACACGGGGCGGCCGTCGACGGTGCCGTAACCCGTGACCACGCCGTCGCCGTACGGGCGGTTCTTCTCCAGCCCGAAGTTCGTGGAGCGGTGCCGCGCCAGCTCGTCGAGCTCGACGAAGGATCCCTCGTCGAGCAGGAGGTCGATGCGTTCGCGGGCCGTCTTCTTGCCCTTGGCGTGCTGCTTCTCGATCGCGCGCGCCGACCCGGCGTGCACGGCCTCGTCGTAGCGGCGGTAGAGGTCCGCGAGCTTGCCGGCCGTGGTGTGGATGTCCGGTTCTTCCTCGGGCGGATTCCCGAGCGGCTGCGTCGCACTGCTCATGGAGCGGAGCTTAGCTACCGCCAGGTCGCTTCGCGTGTGGCGTACGCCTCCCCGGGCATAGGGTGGCGGTGTGCTTCTCGCCGACGCTCCCGTCCGCCCGCTCACGCCCGCCGACCTGACCGCCTGCCTCGACCTCGGAGCCGACCGCGACTGGCCGCGGGAGCACCGCAAGTGGGCCATCCTCCTCGACGTCGGCCGCGGTTTCGGCATCGACGCACCCGACGGCGACGGCCTGGCGGCGACCTCGATCCTCGTCGAAACGGGACCGGTCGCGTCGATCTCCATGGTCGTCGTCGCTTCGCGCTACGGGCGCCAGGGGCTGGGTGGCCGCGTGACGTCCCACGCAGTCGAGGCGGCGGGCGACACGACCGTGTTCCTGCACGCGAGCTCGTTCGGCCGGCGGCTCTACGAAGCGCTGGGCTTCGTCGTCGACGGCGGCTGCGAAGGCCACCTCGGCACGCTGACCGACGACGGCGGCCCGGCCGCCCGCCCGATCACCCCTGCCGACGTGGCCCGCGTGTACGAGCTGGACGCCCTCGCCCAGGGCTTCCCCCGCCGCGCGCTGCTCGACCGCCTGCTGTTCGAAGCCGAACACGTCCACATCACCGACGGCGGCTTCGCGCTCGGCACCGTGCTCGACGGCGTGACCGTCATCGGCCCCGTCGTAGCGCCTGCCGAGGACGAGGCGAAGGCCCTGATCCGCGGCATCGCCCGCGCGGCCGGCGGCCCGATCCGCGTGGACGTGGACTTCGCGCACGCCGGCCTCTCCGCCTGGTGCCGCGCCTCGGGGCTGCTTCCGGTGGGCCCCGCGCCGCGGCTCGTGCACGGCGGGAAAGCCTTGCCCGGCCTCGCCGAGCGGCGGTTCGCGCCGTACAACCGGGCGTTGGGCTGAGTCAGTGCCGGGGCGCGGGCAGCACGCCCCGGCGCTCCGCGATGTGGTGCATGTTCTGCTCGCCCCAGTCGCCGAGGGTCAGGAGCGCGGTGTTGAGGGCCTGGCCGCGTTCGGTGAGGGAGTACTCCACGCGCGGCGGGATCTCGGGATAGGCCTCGCGGTGCACGATCCCGTCGTGTTCGAGTTCGCGCAGCGACTCGGTCAGCATCTTCTCACTGATGCCCGAAACGCGGCGCTTGAGTTCGCCGAAGCGCAGCGGGTGCTCGTGCAACGCCCACAGCACGAGCGATTTCCACCGGCCGCCGATCACGTCGATCGCGGCGTCGAGTCCGCAGTTGTACCTGCGCGGCTGCATGCTGGTTCCTCACGTTTCGGTGGGTACTGCACGAATTAGTCGGTACTTGTGCCCAGTAAAGCCGCGCCGCAGCATCGCTGCCATGGAATTGAGTGTGCTGGGACTGGGCCGGATGGGGTCGGCGCTCGCGGGGGCGTTCCTCGCGGCGGGGTACGACGTCGCGGTGTGGAACCGTTCGCCGCGGAAGGTGGCGGCGCCGGCGGCTCGCGGGGCGAAACCACTGGCCGATCCCGCGGACGCGACGGGGCTCGTCGTCACCTGCCTGTCGACCTACGACGATCAGCGGCCGGTGCTCGAGCGGCTGCCGGCCGGGACCACGCTGGTGTCGCTGACCTCCGGCACGCCCGCCGAAGCGCGCGCGACCGCCGAGTTCGCGTCGGCGCACGGGATCACCTACGTCGACGGGGTGGTCCTCGCCGTGCCCCAGGCGGTGGGCGGCCCCTCGGCGCGGCTGCTGTACGGCGGGTCGGCCGCCGCGTTCGCCGAACACCGTGAGGTGCTCGAAACCTTGGGCGCCGCCACGTTCCTCGGGCCCGACGCGGGCCTGCCGGCCGTCCACGACCTCGCGTTGCTGGGGATCATGTGGACCACCATGGCCGGCTACCTGCAAGCGCTCGCGCTAGTCGGCGGCGCGGGTGTTCAGCCCGCGCAGTTCGCACCGTTCGCCGCGGGCTGGCTCGACGTGGTGACCGCGAACCTGCCCCGGCTGGCCGACGCGGTCGCGAGCGGCGACCACCGCACCGAAGTGTCCACTGTGGATCTCAATGCCGCCGGGCTGGCGCACCTCGTGGCGGCCGTGCGGGAGCAGGGGCTGGACGACGGGGTGCCGGCGGCGGTGCGGGGCCTGTTCGACCGGGCGGTGGCGCGGGGCCACGGCGAGCACGGGGTGTCCAGCGTCGTCGAGGTGATCAAGCAGCCTCAGCCGAGGTGAACGCCGAGCCCTTCGCGGCCGGGCGCGAGGTCCGGGCGAAGCACCAGATCCCGTCCGTAGTCACCGCCGTTCTGGGTGCGGAACGGCAGCGGCGCCGTCGTTCCCAGCGCGTGCAGGCGCTCCCGCAGGCCCGCGACGGCGCAGGAGTACGCGCAGTCGGTCATGCGGTCCGCGTTGTACACGGCGTAGGGCGGCAGCACGGACATCCCGGTGTAGAAGAGCGTGCCGTGCTGGAGCCCGAAGAGCAGGTCGGCCAGTGGGCCGTTCACGCCGCGCGGGCCCAGCGCCGGGGCGGGTGAGCCGGCGGTGACGACGACCAGCGCGCGTTTGCCCGCGAGCGCGCCTTCGCCGTAGCGGAGGGTGCGGCCGTCGGCGCCGCGCACGTCGTAGGCGTAGCCCTTCACGAAGACGCGGTCGAACCAGCCCTTCAAGATCGCCGGCGTGCCGTACCACCACAACGGGAACTGAACGACCACCGCGTCGGCCCAGGTCAGCTTGGCTTGTTCGGCCCGCACCTCCGGCGGGGTCGTCGCGATCTCGTCGACGACGGGGTTCCAGCCCATCGCGTAGAGGTCGGATTCGCACACGCCGTGGCCGAGGGCGCGCAACGTGGCCAGGCCGTCGTCGCGCAGGGCGCCGCCGAGGGAGTGCGGTTCGGGATGGGCGAAGAGCCAGAGGACGTTCATGCCGTCAGGTTCGCTCGGTCCCGGCCGGCGAACCAGTGGCCCGATGGTCAACCTGTGCAAGAATCGGGCCATGTCCGTTTTCCGTCATCCCGATCGGCACCACGTCGCGGTGCTCGTGCGCAACGGCCTGCTCGTGATGGAGCTCGGCATCGTCCACCGCCTGTTCGGCGAGGCGCGGTCGGCCGAGGGCGAGCGGCTGTACGAGGTCGTCACCTGCACGCCCGAGCCCGGCGACCTCCGCAGCGACTCCGACCTGCTGCTCCCCGTCGCGCAGGGGCCCGAGGCGCTGGCCGAGGCCGACACCGTGGTGATCCCGGCGTCCGCCCTGGAGTACGAGCCGACCGGCCGTGAGTACACCCCGTCGCTGGCCCGCGCTGTCGGTTTCATCCGGCCCGGCGCGCGGGTCGCGTCGATCTGCACCGGCGCGTTCGTGCTCGCGGCCGCCGGCCTGCTCGACGGCCGCCGCGCGACCACGCACTGGCGTTCGGCCTGTGAGTTCCAGCTCGAGTACCCGCGGGTGAAGCTCGACCCCGACGTGCTCTACACCGAGGACGGCAACGTCCTCACCTCCGCCGGCGTCGCGTCCGGCATCGACCTGTGCCTGCACATGATCCGCCGCGATTTCGGCGCGGCCGTGGCCAACGAGGTCGCGCGCGGCACCGTCGTGTCGCCCCACCGCGATGGCGGGCAGGCCCAGTTCATCCGCCGCCCGGTGCCCGAGCCAAGGGCCTCGTCGACGAGCGCCGCGCGGGCCTGGGCGCTGGAGCACCTCGACCGGCCGCTGACGCTGCGGGACCTGGCGGCGAAGGAGTCGATGAGCGTGCGCACGTTCACGCGGCGCTTCCGCGAGGAGGTCGGGGTGTCGGCGCTGCAGTGGCTCACCCAGCAGCGCGTGGAACGGGCGCGGCAGCTGCTGGAGGAGACGGACCTGCCGATCGACCGCATCGCCACCGACTGCGGGTTCGGCACGGCGGCGTCGCTGCGCCAGCACCTGCAAAGCGCGCTCGGGGTGTCGCCGAGCGCGTACCGCCACACCTTCCGCCGCACGGCGTGAAAACGGCGGTCCGTGGGCGCGCGCTTGCCGGTCGCACCCACGGACCGACCCCCAGTGGTCCGTCGAAGACGAGGGAGGACGTCTTCGCCCACGACCCATCGTTCCCGCGGACCCGGGGTGTTCGGTACCCGGCTGACCAGGTCTTACAGAATCTGACAGCGTCAGGGGACGACCGTGATGAGCACGTACACCGGACGCCGCGTGGCGAAGAACTCGGTGCCCGCCGCGTCGACCATCTTCCAGCCGATCCAGCAGCGGCCGGGGGTGTCGGACGCGGTGACGGGCACGCTCACCATCACGTGCTCCCCGGGCGCGGTGTCGCCGATCAGCACACGGTCGGGTGTGCGGCAGGTGCCCGGCGCGGGCGGGCTGTCCATGCGCTGCAGGTAGCGCTCGTGCCACCCGACGGACCCGGCGTTCTCGATCTCCCACACCTTCTGCACGGTGACGCCGGCGCGCACGGGCGTGCCGTCGGGGACGGTGACGTCGGCGATGAACTTGGTGTTGTCACCGGGGATGCGGGCCGTGCCGTCTCCCGCCGGCGCCGAGCCCAGCCGGCCGGGCAGGACGAACGCGGCCACCGCCGCCAGCACGACCACCACGGCCGCCGCGACGAGCACCGCGGTCCGCCGCCGCGGCCGGGCACGGGGCGGCGGGGCGGGGCGGACGCCGTCGCCGGTCGGCTCGCCGAGCTGCGCGGGCACTTCGGCGGGACTCGCCGGAGGGGGTCCGGCGGCCTCGTTCGCCGGTGGGCCTGGCAACGCCGCCGACCCGAGCTGCGTGGTTTCGCCCGGTGCGGCTGGCTGGTTCGGTGCCGGCGGGACGCCCTTCAGCTCTTCCCACCGCGTCCGCCACGGGCCTTCGTCGGCGCCGCACGCCTTCACGAACTCCCGCGTGGTCTCCCACGAGGGGAAGCGCGTGCCCTTCACGGCCTCGTGGAGGGTGGTGTGGGAGATGCAGCCGGACCGCTCGGCCATCTTGCGGAACGACGGGTTGCCGGCGCTGGCGCGCAGGGCGGCCAGTTCGGCGGCGAGCACGTCGGCCGGGGCCGGCTCCGCGCTCATCGCTCTCCCTGGGTGTCAGATCCGCTGTTCCGGACAAGTCTGACACTCACCGGGGTCCCGGCGCCGCCCGGGCGGAGCTCACGAAAGCGCGGCCGGCGACTCCGCGTCCGGCACCAGCACCCGCGGCACGCCACTGCCGTCCGCGGCGACGGTCCAGACGTCGGAGTGCTGCGTGCCCCGCGGGATCCCGTAGGCGACCGACCGGTTGTCGAGCCACGCGGCCTGGTCGTCGACGTTGCGGGATTCCGCCAGCGGCGTCACGCGACCCGACGCGAGGTCCAGCACCGAGAGCCGCCAGCCCTGGTTCGGGTCGTCGTCGATCGCCGACTTGAACGCGATCCGCGTCTCGTCCGGCGACAGCGACGGGCATTCGACGTTCTCCCGCAGCGACACGATCGTGTGGGCGCGGAAGTCGCCACGCACGAGGTAGCGGTGGCCGGCCGTGGACATGGTCGCGTAGAAGGTGTGGTCGTCGCGGGTGAAGCTCACGCCCCAGAAGTTGAGGTCGACGGCGTGGTAGGGCTTGCCGGCCAGCGTGACCGCGTAGTCCTCCAGCGACGGCGCCAGCTCACCGGTCCGCGTGTCGAGGATGCCGGCGCGGGTGGAGAACGTGCCGCCGTTGTAGGAGTCGCCCGTGACGAAAACGGTCCAGGCCACCATGCGCCCGCTCGGGGACACGCGGGCGCGGTTGGGCAGGCCGACCAGCGGGATCTCGCGCTGCGACACGAGCCCGGAGTTCAGCACGGCCAGCTGGTAGGTCGTCAGGTCGCCGTCCTGGCGCAGGCACAACCCCGTGCCGCCGGCGGCGTACACGCGGGCGCACGTCACCGGCGACACCGTGCGCGCGCCGCCGGGGTCGGCCGCGGACACCGTGACGAGGTGGCCGCGCGAGCCGTCGGCGGTGCTGCGCACGAGCAACCGCGGCCCGGGCGTCAGCGACACCGTGCCCGTGGCCGCGTCGTCGCGGTTGTGCGCCGCCGCCATCCCGACGTACACCGCCGCCGCGGCGATGAGCACCACGATCCCCGCGACGGCCACCAGCACCCGAGTCTTCATCGCACCTTCCGCAGCATTCCGAACGTCACCACGATCGCCAGCACGGCCGCACCGGCCGCCACGGCCATCGACCAGCCGATGCCCCACACCTGCCAAGCCAGGCCGAACAGGGCCGACGACACGAAGTAGGCCACCGCCTGGCCGGTCTGGATCAGGGAAATCCCGGTGGTCCGCAGCGCTTCGGGCAGCACCGGCCCGGCCAGCGCCATCAGCACGCCGTCGGTCGCGGCGTAGAACGCGCCGTAGAGCGCCAGCGACAGGACCACCAGCGGCCAGCCCGAGATCGGCCCGGCCAGCAGCAGGTACACGGCCACGAGCGCGCCGTACCCGCACAGCACCACGGGCAGCCGGCCGAACCGGTCGGCCAGCGAACCGAGCGGCGCCGCCAGCACGAGGTAGGCGAGGTTCGTGCCGACGGCCAGCAGCGGGAACCAGCCCGTGCCGATGTCCTCGCGCCGCTGCAGCAGCAGGTAGACGAAGCCGTCGCCGATCGTCGCGGTGCCGAGCACGCACGCGGCGATCAGCAGCCGGCGCACGGGCGCCGACCGCAGGAGCGCCGCGGCGGCCCGCGGCGAGACGGTGCCCGTGGCGGGGCGCGCCGTGCGCTTGTCCCGCACGAACAGCACGAGCAGCAGCACGCCGATCGCCGCGATGCAGAAGCTGGTGACGAAAACCGCGTCGAACACGTCGGCGCTCGAAGCGCCGACCAGCGCGAGCACGCCGAGCGCCACGAGCGGGCCGGCGAACGCGCCCGCGCTGTCCATCGCGCGGTGCACGCCGAACGCGCGCCCGAGCATGTCCTGCGGCGCCGACAGGGTGATCAGCGCGTCGCGCGGCGCGGTGCGCAGGCCCTTGCCGGTGCGGTCCGCGGTGATCACCGCGCCGATCGCGCCCGCCGACGAACCGGCCGCGACGAGCCCGAGCTTCGCGACGGCCGAGAGCGCGTAGCCGATCCCGGCGATGGTCTTGCGCCGGCTCACGCGGTCGGCGAGGTACCCGCCGACGAGCCGCAGCAGCGCCGTCGCGCCGGTGTAGAGGCCGTCGACCAGGCCGTAGATCGCGGGGCTCAGGTGCAGGCCGAGAACGAGGTAGATGGGCAGCACCGCCGTGACCATCTCCGAGGAGATGTCGGTGACGAGGCTGACGGTGCCGAGCGCGAGCACGTTCGCCGCGATCTTGCCGCGGGAGACCTTGTGCTCGCTCCGGCCGATGGTGGACAGGTACACGCGCGCACCCTTCGGCGAGCCGGAAACCGCGGGTGCGTCCACAGTGGACGCACCCGCGGCGGGAATCACTGCCAGACGTCGAGGATCGGCGACTTGCTCGCCGCGCCCGCGATCCCCGGCAGGCCGTAGGAGGCCTCGATGGTGCGCAGGACCGTGTAGTGGTTGATGGATTCGGAGTAGCTGCCCGGCTTCACGTGGGCGCCGACGAACGTGGTGAAGATCTGGTTGACCGAGGTGCCGCTGTCCTCGTCGAACGTGACGATCAGCAGGCTGTTGTGCGTCTTGGCCCACTGGGCGTAGCCGTCGAGGTTGTTCTTCAGCCAGGTGTCACCGGTGCCGATCGAACAGTCGTGCATGTCGTTGCACATGTTCGGCGTCACGAAGGACACGGTGGGCAGCTGGGTGTAGTCGGTGGGGAAGGTGGAGAAGCGGACGTTGCTCGACGCCGGGACGTTCGAGAAGTCCACCCAGCTGTTGTGCTTGCGCATGTAGGTGCCGCTGGAGCAGCCGGTGTAGCCGTCGGACGGCATCGACTCGGAGTAGCCCTTGAACGACTTGCCGGCGCCGATCAGCTGCTGGCCGAGGTTGGCCTTGCTGCCGAGGTTGGCGGGGCAGGAGTCGCTCGTGACGCCCTGCGTGGCGCCGGAGAACAGCGCGACGTAGTTGGGCTGGCTCGGGTGGGTGATGGCGAAGGAGCTGGTGAACTTCGCGCCTTGGCCGGCCAAGGACGTGAAGTACGGGGCGGCCGACGAGGTGATGGACGAGGCTTTCTTGTTCTCGAACATCACCAGCACGACGTGGCCGAAGGCCGGTACGGCCGCGGCGGCGGGCGCCACGTCCGGTTCACCGGCGTTCGTCACGGCCGCGGTCACCACGCCGGCCGCGGCCAGCGTCGCCACGGCGAGCGCGGCCACGATCCGCTTGCGGATCATGAGTCCTCCTGGTTCGGGGGGAGAAGGGCGACTCATGATGAGGAGACGAGCGGACCGGGGCGTGCCCGGTTGGAGTCCGGGGTGTGGTCGGAAAATGAACAACAGGTGGGCGGAGTAGCACGTTCGTCCGCTTGGCGAATTGCGTACCGGGTCAGACCGTGGCGACCAGGAAGTCCTCACCGGTCGACGGCCGCAGCCCGTCGGGCCGGCCCGCGAAGTACCGCTCGGCCAGGCCGGCACCGGACACGTGCCGGACGTCGGTGAACCCCGCTTCGCGCGCCGACGTTGTCAGCTCTTCGGGCCGGAAGAAGCTGACGAACGGCGTGCCGGCGGCTTTCGCGCCGTCCTGGCTCGCGCGCAGGCCCGGGCGGTCCTCCGAGTCGAGCAGGTCCGGGGGCAGGAGGAACGTCATGGCCACGGTCGTGCCCGCGGCGAAACCGGCGATGGTGCGCAGGGTCTCGGCGGTGGTGTCCTTCTCGAGGTACATGCTCACGCCGGTCGACGCGAAGACGGCGGGTGCGGTGGCGTCGAAACCGGCGGCGGTGAGGGCGGCCGGCCAGGACTCGCCGCCTTCGAAGTCGACGGGGACGAGCGCCGGGACCGGGTAGCCCAGGTCGCGCAGCCGCCGGTGTTTCCACGCCTGCGTTTCCGGCTGGTCGATTTCGAAGACCTTCCCGAACCCGGGCCGGCGCTGGGCGAAGGAATCGAGGCCGGCGCCGAGGAGCACGTACTGGGCCGGGCCACGGCCCGTGACGAGGTCCTCGACGAACCGCGCCCGTGCGACCACGCTCGCCCGGAACCCGCACGTGGCCCGCGGTTCCATGTCCGGCCGTTGCCGCCAGCCCTCGTCCGGTGCCGCGATCTCGAGTCCGATGTGGTCTTCGAGCACGTGCGGCGGCGCGTCCACCTCCAGGTGCAGCGCGCGCCACAACGCGGTGCGCAGGGCGGTGTTGTCGACGGTCATGCCTGCAGTGTCCACAAGCGACCGTCGGGATCGCGGACGACCATCTCGCGCGTGCCGTAGTGCGTGTCTTCGTACGGCGACACGACTTCGACGTCCGGTCCGGGCTCGGCGGCGTCAGGTGCCGTCAGTACGAGCTGCGCGCGCGGCGCCCGGGATTCCGGGACTTCCGCGATGAACACGGCCGGGCCCCGCTTCCCGCGGAACTGCCCGGAGTGGTGATCGGTTTCGAACTCCAGCTCGAACCCCAGTGCCTGGAAGAACTTCGCGGCCTTGCCCCAGTTGTGCGTCTCGAGGAACACGGCCTCGATCCCGTCGGTGGTCACTCTTCCTCCTCGGTGTCGAGGTACTCGCGCAGCGCTTGCGCGACGAGCGCGGACAGCGACGAGCCCGTTTCGATCGCGCGGATCTTGACCTGCTTGATCAGGCTGACCGGCAGGTACACGTTGAACTGCTTCACGTCCTCGTCGCCCACGAGGCTGAGGCTAGCATGCTAGCAAGCTAGCCGGCAGGGTTGCGCCATTCGGAGGGGCTGACGCCGCGGGCGCGCCGGAACGCCACGCTGAACGCGAACGCGTCCGCGTAGCCGGCTTCGCCCGCGATCGCCGCGACGGTCTTTTCCGTGTCGCGCAACAGATCCGCGGCGAGCGTCATGCGCCAGCCGGTGAGGTAGGTGAGCGGCGGTTCGCCGACGAGCGCCGCGAACCGGGCGGCGAACGCGGCGCGCGAAAGGCCGACCTTCCCGGCGAGCTCGGCGACGGTCCACCGCCGCGTGGGTTCGGCGTGCAGCAGCCGCAGCGCTTCGCCGACGGCTGGGTCCGCGAGGGCGGCGTACCAGGCCGGCGGGTTGGCGGCCTCGGCCCACCACGCGCGCAACGCCTGCACCAGCACCAGATCGAGCAGCCGGGTGAGCACGGCGTCCTGGCCGGGTTCGTCGCGCGACACCTCGGCGGCGAGCAGTGCCAGCGTCGCGTCAGTCCGCGCCCCGGCCGGCACGACGGCGAGCGGGGGCAGGCGAGCGAGCAGGCGATCGCTGACTTCGCCGTGGAGTTCGTACGCGGCGCGCAGCAGGACCGTCGCGCCGTCGCCGCCGGCGCCGTGCGTGCGCGGGGCCAGCAGCCACTGCGCCGACGTGGGTTCGCCCGTCGGCAGGTACTTGCGGCCGCCGCGGATGGTGACCTGGTCGGCGGTGCCCGGGTCGTCGGCGATCGTGTGCTCACGGCTCGCGGTGACCAGGGCGATGTCGCCGGGTTCGAGCCCGGTGGGCGCGCCGTCGCCGAGCCGGATCGACGCGCGGCCGCCGAGCGTCGCCAGCACGGTGAGCGGCGGCGCGTCGGCGTAGGTGACCGACCACGGCGGACGCTGGATCAGCTGGCGCACCAGCGCGGTCCGGGCGCGGGCGCGGTTCAGGAGGTCGGTGAGGACGTCCACCGCAGCGAGCGTAGACGATCGCAAAGGGATCGGCGACGATCAGCCATGGATCGTCTGGGTCACGCGGAGTTGGCTGAAGCCATGACGAAATCCCTTGTGGTGTTCGGAGCCGGCCCGGGCGTGGGCCGGGCGATCGCGCGGCGGTACGGGAAGGAGGGCTACGACGTCGTTCTCGTCGCCCGCCGCCGCGGCCCGCTGGAGGAGTTCGCGGCGCAGCTGTCCGCCGACGGGGTCACCGCGCACGTCGTCCCGGCCGACCTGTCCCGCCCCGGCGACGTGCCGGCCCTCGCCGCGCGGATCCGCTCCGCCGTCGGCGACCCGACGGCGCTCTACTACGGCCCGTCTCCCGCGGATCCGGAGTTCACCCCCGCGGTTTCCCTGACCGCCGCCCGGCTCCACTCGCTCGTGCCGCTCACGCTCGACACCTTGCTCGCCGTCGTCGCCGAGTTCCTCCCACCCATGCTCGCCCGTGGCGACGGCGCCCTCCTCACCGCCCAGGGCGCCGCGGCCGTCGAGGGCCGCGCCGGAATGAGCGGCTGGCCGCCCCTGCTCGCCGCGCAACGCAACTACCTCCAGTCCCTCTCCGCGGAGGTCTCCGCCCGCGGCGTGTACGTCGGCCGCCTCTACATCGGCGCCCGCATCACCGGCACCCCCTTCGACGCCGCCTTCCGCGCCTCCGGCCAACCCGAGGCCACCTTCCCGGCCGCCGATCCGGCCGACCTGGCGGACCTCCTGTGGACGATGCACGCGGACCGGCAGCCGGAGGAAAGCGTTGTGCCGCAGTGGTGATCGCCTCAGGCGTGCGCGAGGTGGAGGCGTTCGGCAGCCTGCTCCCGCAACGCCGAAGTGCACTGTGGTGGGTCGTCGTGGAGGGCTTCCCAGCGGGCGTTGTGGGCGGCGGGCCAGAGTGAGGCCGCCCAGGCGACCTGGAGTTCCGCCGGGGTGAAGGGGCGGCCGCGCAGGTGCTGGTACGCCGTGAGGAACGCGGCGGAGCTCTCGATCGGGGCGAGGGTCGGTGGGCCCGCGCTGGCGAACGTGCCGCTCGCGGCACCGGCGAGGGCGGCTTCGGGCTGCCAGGTGAGGCTGTCCCAGTCGTGCACGGTGTGGATGCGCGAGCCGTGCCAGCGGAGGTTCTGGGCTTCGTAGTCGCCGTGGCCGAGTGTGCGCGGGAGGTCAGCGGCGAGCAGCCGGGTGCGGGCTCGCGAAGCCGTGTCGACGACAAAAGCCGGTACGGCGCGCTGGTCGCGTTCGTCGAGGAAGTCGATGGCGGGCCACACGCCGGAATCCGGGTGGTCCCACCGGATCCAGCGCGGGTTCGGTAGCGGGGGCGGCGCGGTGAAGTCGGCGAGCAGGGCCATCGACGACGCGAAAACCCGCGCGTAGCGAACTGCCACTTCCAGCGAATCGCCGCGCAGCACTTCGCCGCCGGGGCGGAACTCCTCGGCGTGCACGGCCAGCGCGCCGGCCGTCGTCACAGGGGTGAGTGGCCGGGCGCACGGGAACCCCCGGTCGGCCAGCCGTTCCTGCGCGGCCACGCAGGACGCCGCTCGGCCGTCGTCGGGGCGGGCTTTGACCACGACGGGCGTGCCGTCGGTAAGCCGGAGGCCGAAGACGGAAGACATCCCGTTCGCCTGGAACAGCGCGGTGGCCGGCGCGGAGCCGAGGTGCGCACGGCACCACCCCGGCAGCCACTCGGGCAACGACGGCACCGACACCGCTCAGGCGGGGCGTCCGGCGCCCGCGTAGTCGTCGCCCGGGGAGTGGTACGTGTGGATCTGGATGGCCTGGCCCTCGGTGGGCGCGTTGATCATCAGGCCGTTGCCCAGGTACAGCCCCACGTGGTGGATGCGCGTCGCCGGGTCGCCGTAGAAGACGAGGTCGCCGAGCTGGGGTTCGCCGGCGACGCGGGGCGTGGCGCGGAACTGGCTGTCGGCCGTGCGGGGCAGGGCGACGCCGGCGCTGTCGTACGACGCTTTGGTCAGGCCGGAGCAGTCGAAGCCCGCGGCGCCGGCGTCGGGTCCGTTGCCGCCCCAGACGTACGGGAGGCCGAGCTGGCCGAGGGCGAAGCGAGTGGCGCGCACGGCCGGCGAGGAAGCCTTCGCCGGGTCCAGCGAGAGCGTGGCGTAGAGCTGCGCGTTGCCCAGCACGCGCTGGCGGAACAGCTCGGTGTCCTTGCTCGCGTACGCCGCGATGGACTTCCACCAGCCGGTGCCCGCGGACAGGTCGGCGCCGCTCGCGCACAGGGCGCGGCCGGCGGCGACCGAGGCGGAAGCGGCGTCGGTCAGCGCGGGCTTGCCGACGCCCGGGATCTTCGAGCCGTACTTCTGCCACATCGCCGACGACAGGCCGAGCGGGTTCGCCCCCTGGCGGCCGTGGTCGGAACTGGCCTCGCCGACGCCCGCGAGCGTCACCCAGGACAGGTGGCAGCCGGGGTCTTCCGAGCGCAGCGCGAGCTCGCCACCGGCGTAGCCCATCAACGCCGCCGCCGGGATGTCGAGCGGGCCGGACAGCGAGTCGGCCCACTGCTCCAGCGGCGTCTTGCCGCCGCCACCCGACGCGCCCTGCCCGGGCTCCTGCGCCTGGACGGGTGCGCTCACCTGGAGCACCGAAGGACCGGTCACCGCGGCCGCCGCGACGGGAGCCGGCGGGACGGGCTGGTCACCGTCCGCCACGAGCCAGCCCGCGGTGACGAGGCCGGCCACGAGCGGCAGCGCGACGAGTCCACGGTGGAGGGCGCCGCGCGCCCACGACCTGGCGGCGGGCACGGCGTCGTGCTCGGGTTCCGGCGGCGTCACGGCGTCCAATCTAGAAGAGCGCACCTGTGCGTAACGAGCGAGTCGCTTGCACGTTAGGGGGACTTTCATATTCTGAGCACATGTCTGGGATGGACGCAGCGCGGCTGCGGGATGGACTCGCCGGTCGCTACACCCGCGTCGACGTGGTGGAGACCACCGGCTCCACCAACGCCGACCTGCGGGAAGCCCTCGAAAACGGCGGTGCCGACCGCACGGTGCTGCTCGCCGAGCAGCAGACCGCGGGCGTCGGGCGGCGGGCCCGGTCGTGGAGTTCGCCGAGGGGCGCGGGGCTGTACCTGAGCGTGGCGCTGCGGCCCGCGGGGGTCCCGTTCGCGGCGCTCGGTTCACTGTCCGTGGTGGCCGGCCTGGCCGTGCGCGGCGCCGCCGCCGAAGTGGGGGTCGACGCGGTGCTGAAGTGGCCCAACGACGTGCTCGCCGGGCCGGACCGCGCGAAGTGCGCGGGCATCCTCGCCGAGGCCGTGACCGGTCCCGAGCCCGCCGTCGTCCTCGGCATCGGCCTCAACGTGCTGCCGCTCGGTGAAGACGTGCCGGCCGGCCCCGGCGGCCTGCCCGCGACGTCGCTCGCCGAACAGGGCGCCGCGGACCCCGACCGCACCGACGTGGCGCTCGCCCTGCTCACCCGGCTCGACGACTTCGAACGCCGCTGGCGCGCCGCGGCCGGCGACCTCACCGCCGCCGGCCTGCTCGACGAGTACCGCGCCCACTGCGCGACCCTCGGCCAGGACGTGCGCGTGGAGCTGCCCGGCGACGCCACCCTCACCGGCCGCGCCACCGACATCGACGCGAGCGGCCGGCTGCTCGTCGACGCCACCGACGGGCGCCGCGTGACCGTGTCCGCGGGCGACGTGGTGCACGTCCGTCCCGCTTGAGCGGAATCACCTGGTGTCCGCAGGTCCGCGCAGGCCCGCCGCCGGTACGGTGAGTGCACCAGCACCGGCACACACCAGGGGAGCGTCCGCCGTGGCCTATCCGGACGATTTGCTCAGCCAGAACGAGGAAGTGGTGGTGCACAGCCACCCGCACTTCAAGATGCTCATCTTCCCGTTCGTCGCGTTCGTGATCACGATCGCGGCCGCCGTCTGGCTCCTGCTGCTGGCGCAGGACGCGACGGCGCCCTGGAACAACGTGGCCATGATCGCCATCGGTGTCGTCGCGCTCGTGCTGGTGGTGTGGCTGTTCCTGACGCCGCTCGTGCGGTGGCGCACCACGCACTTCATCGTGACGACCGACCGCCTGATCGCGCGCGAGGGCGTGCTGAAGCGCACCGGCATCGACATCCCGATGTCGCGCATCAACAGCGTCCAGTTCGAGCACGGGCTGCTGGACCGCGTGTTCGGCTGCGGCACGCTGATCATCGAATCGGCGTCGGACGAGCCGCTGCGCTTCGACGACATCCCCCAGGTCGAGCGCGTGCACACGGTGATCTACCGCGAGGTCAACGACAACCCCTACGACGACTACCAGGGCCAGCCGGGTGCCGGGTCGGGCGGTGCGCAGAACACCGAACCCCTGCCGCGCAACCACCCGCCGCGCGGACGGCGGCGCTGACGTGGGCGCCCGCGAAGTCGGCCTGCCCGAACGAGTCCCCGCCCCCGGCCTGCCGGAGCGCGTGACGATCTGGGAGGTCGGGCCGCGCGACGGCCTGCAGAACGAGAAGTCGGTCGTGCCCGTCGAGGTGAAGCTGGAGTTCCTCGACCGCCTCGCCGGCGCCGGCCTCACGACGCTCGAGGCGACGAGCTTCGTGCACCCGAAGTGGGTGCCGCAGCTGGCCGACGCCGAGCAGCTGCTGGCCGGGCTCGACCGCCACGACGGCGTCCGCTACCCGGTGCTGGTGCCCAACGAACGCGGCCTCAACCGCGCGCTCGACGCCGGCGTGGCGCACATCGCGATCTTCGCCAGCGCGACCGAAACGTTCGCGAAGCGCAACCTCAACTCGACGCTCGACGAGCAGTTCGCGATGTTCGAACCGGTCGTCACGCGCGCCCGCGCCGAGGGGCTGGAGGTGCGCGGCTACCTGTCGATGTGCTTCGGCGACCCGTGGGAGGGCGTCGTGCCCGCCGAACAGGTCGTGCGCGCGGGCAAGCGGCTGCTGGACTTCGGCTGTTCGCAGCTGTCGCTGGGCGACACGATCGGCGTCGCGACCACCGGCCAGGTCACGCGCCTGGTCGAGGCGTTCGGGCAGTCCGGTGTGGACGTCCCGGCGCTGGCCGTGCACTTCCACGACACCTACGGGCAGGCGCTCGCCAACACCGAAGCCGCGCTGCGCGCCGGGGTGTCCATTGTGGACTCCTCGGCGGGTGGGCTCGGCGGCTGCCCGTACGCGGAGTCGGCGACGGGCAACCTCGCGACCGAAGACCTGGTGTGGCTGCTGGAAGGCCTGGGCGTCGAGCACGGCGTGGACCTCGGCAAGCTCGTCGAGACGAGCGTGTGGATGGCCGGGCAGCTCGGGCGGCCGTCGCCGTCGCGGGTGGTCAACGCCCTTGCCGGCTGAGTTCGTCCCGCTCGATTCCGGGTCGTGGCCGCTGTTCGAGCGGCTCTTCGGCCCGGGCGGGGTGCAGGGCGGGTGCTGGTGCTCGTTCTTCCGGCTCACCGGACCGGAGTTCAAGGCCGCGGGGCGCGAGGGACGCAAGCAGCACACGCGCGACGAAGCCCGGGCGGGCCGTCCGCTGGGCTTGCTGGGGGTCGTCGACGGCGAGCCGCTCGGCTGGGTCGCGGTGTCGCCGCGCGCGGACAACCCGCGGCTGGCGCGGTCTCCGGTCGCGGCGTCGGAGATTTCCGGGAACGTGTGGTCGGTGACGTGCTTCTACGTCGACCGCCGCGGCCGTCGGCAGGGGCTGGCGGCCGCGTTGCTGGGAGCGGCGGTGGCCTACGCCGCGGACCACGACGCCGTCGCCGTCGAGGGTTACCCCGTGACGACCGAGGACCGGTCGCCCGCCGACCTCTACCACGGGACGCTGGGCCTGTTCACGGGCGCGGGTTTCGCGGTCGTCGAACGGCGCGGGGCCGCGCGGGCGTTGGTGCGGCGGGAGATCGCTCCCGCCCGATAAGGTGGAATCACCAGCTTGTCCGGTGCCGTGTGGAATTCGCCCTTTCGGGGAATTGTGCGGAACCGGGAGGCGCGGCGGACGTCTCTCCCTGACGACGGAGCGACCGAGAAGAGGGTGCCCGTGTTCGAACAGGCCGATCCGGTCGGCTCCGACCCAGCCGTCGACACCGCGACGGGACCCATCCGCGTCCCGGTTCAATACGGTGGCCTCCTCGACCGCGGGTTCGACGACGTCCCCACGCCGCCGACCGGCACGCGGGTCACCCCGGGCGCCGGCGGACCTCCGCACCGCGCGCCCGCGAACCCCGGGCCGGCGAGGCCGGTTTTCCCCGGTTACGGGTCGCCTCCGCACCGGCCGGCGCCGCCGGTGCCACCCATGGGGGCGCCGCGGACCGAGCGCGAGAGCGTGCTGGCGCTGTTCCTGGTGCACATGTTCCCGATCGGCCACCTGCCCGTCGCCGCGGACCGGCCGGCCCTGCAGCGGCCCGTGCCGGCGCGGGGGCCGTTCGACCACCCGCAGGCGGCGCTGCTCGACGACACCGAAACGCTCGACTACGTCTCCCGAGGCCTCCGGCGCACGCCCACGCCGCCCGCCGACCCGACGCCGCCGGCCGCGCTGTTCGAGGGCTACGAACCGGGAAACGCCGGGGAGGGCTGGCCGCCGGCGGGTGAAGAGGAACCCGTGGTCCTGCCTGACGGCGAGCTGCTCGACCGCTTCGGCGACGAACACGGCCGCGTCTTCGCCGCCGACGGCACGCCGTTCGCTCGGCGCTCGCTGCCGGAGTCCGCGCGCCACGCCGGGTACCGGCGCTACCGCGTGGTGAAACCCGTGCCGATGTGGCGTTCGGCCGCGCCGGAGTGGTTCGGTCAACCCGGCGGCGGCGTCCGGTACCGTGCCGTCCTGGCCGCCGACGAGCTGGTCACCCTCGGGTTCCTGGCCGACGTCACGCAGGAGGCGCGTTGAACACCCAGTCGATCCGCCGCTGGCTCGACCGCCTGGGCGTCCCCGCGGAAGTCGTTTCCGTCGGCGCCGAAACCGACAACGCCTGGTGCCTCATGCCCGCCGCCGACGAGGGCTGGGAGGTCTTTTGGCGCGAGCAGGGCAACCGCTACGACTGGGCCCGCTTCACGTCCGAACAGGTCGCTTGTCACTACCTGTTCGGACGCCTCGCGTGGTCCCAGGTCGCGCGCGGTGCGGTCGGCGTGCTCCCGGGCGCTAACTAGCTTTCAGCACGCCTTCGACGAGCCCGAGCAGGTCGTCGACGTCGTCGGCTTGGTACATCAGGTCGACGAGCACGTGGCGCACCTCGGTCTCCTGCTCGACGCGCTTGATCGTGTCGGCGACCAGGCCGACGACCTCGCTGCTGCGTTCCGTCGGGTAGATCCGCAGGATCGCGTCGAGCTCGGCCGGGTCGCGTCCGGCTTCGGCGGCCATCTCGCGGATCGTGGCCAATGGCTTGGTGACGGCGGCGTCGAGGTCGGTCACGTGCGGCGGGACGACGGCGGGCAGCCAGCCCGCGGCGCGGCGCGCGACCCGGCGCATCGCCGACGGCGAGAACCCCGCCAAGTAGACCGGGGGCTTGCGCACCGGCTTCAGCGCCGAGCGCGTTTCGGGGATCTGCCAGAACTTCCCGGAGTGCGACGCCGGATCGGCGGTCCACAGTTCGTCGAGCACGTCGAGGATCTCGTCGAACCGCGCGCCGCGTTCGGTCATCGGCACGCCGATCGCCTCGAACTCGTCCGGCGACCAGCCGACGCCCAGGCCCGGGATGAGCCGGCCGCCGGAGAGCAAGTCGAGCGTCGTCAGCGTCCGGGCGAGCAGAACCGGTGAGTACCACGGCGTGTTGAGGATGTTGGACCCGATGGCGACCCGTTCGGTCGCGCTCGCGGCGACCGCCAGCAGCGCGAACGGGTCGAGGATCGCGTCGAACTCCGGCGGGAACGTGTCGGCGCCGTTGTAGCCGACCTTCGGCTCGACCGGGGCCAGCGCGCGGTCGATGACCCACAGGCTGGCGGCCCCCAGCTGCTCCGCTTCGCGCGCGTACCGCGCCACCTGCCTGGCTTGCTTGGTGACCGCGCCGGTCTGCGGCAGCGTGAAACCGATCTTCACGAACACCTCCGATGTGGATGACTACGGCAAGAGTATCGACTTCGAAAATCGAAGCAACTCCCGCCGAGTAAGATCCCGCGGGTGGCGGATGAGGACTGCGTACGTGGCGACGCTGCGCTGACTCGCGCCTTCGCGATCCTGGGCATGCGCTGGACGGGGTTGCTGATCGGCCAGCTCGGCCGCGGCGCGTCGGGGTTCCGGCAGCTTTCGCGCGCCATCGGGAAAGTCAGCGACTCGGTGCTGTCCGAGCGGCTGACCACCCTCGTCGACGCGGGTCTGGTGCAGCGCACGGTGTTCGAAGGTCCCCCGGTGGCCGTGTCCTACCGGCTCACCGAGTCCGGGCGGGCGCTGCTGCCCGTGCTGGCCCAGCTGTCGGACTGGGCCGAGGAGCACCTGCCTAGCGCTTGAGCACCGCCAGCGCGGCGTCGTGCACCAAGCCGTTGCTGGACAACGCCGAGCCGCCTTCGTAGGTCGCCGCCCCGGACAGGTCGCTGAAGCGTCCGCCGGCTTCGGTGACGATCACCTGCGCCGCCGCGACGTCCCACGGGTTGACGATGCACTCCGCGGCGAGGTCGAGCGCGCCTTCCGCGACGAGGCAGTGCTGCCAGAAGTCCCCGAAGGCACGGGATTCCCAGCAGGCCTCGGTGAGCGCGAGGTACTTCTCGCGGGAGTGGTACTCGGTCCAGGTGGTCAAGTCCGTCGTGGACAGGTACGCGTCGGCCAGCGAAGCCACCGACGACACCGCGAGTTCGCGGGTGCCGGCGCTGTCGCTGCTGTGCGCGCCGTCGCCCTTCGCCGCCCACCAGCGGCGGCCGAGCAGGGGTGCGCTGATCATGCCGACGACCGGCGTGCCGTCCGCGACCAGCGCGATCAGCGTGGCCCAGACCGGGACGCCGCGCAGGAAGTTCTTGGTGCCGTCGATCGGGTCGAGCACCCACGCGCGGCCGGTCGCCCCGGCCGTTCCGCCGCGTTCTTCGCCCGCGACGGCGTCGCCGGGACGCTCTGTGGCGAGGATCGCACGGATCGCGTCCTCGACGGCGGTGTCGGCGTCGGTCACGGGGGTGCGGTCCGGTTTGCGGGACACCGAGAGGTCGAGCGCGCGGAACCGCGCCGTCGTGATCGCGTCGGCGGCGTCAGCCAGCCGGGTGGCAAGGGTCAGATCATCCTCGTAGCCAGGCACGGTCACGATGGTTTCACGGGTGTTCGCCGTAAGGTTGCTCAGGTGAGCATGGTCCTACTTGCCGAAGACGACCCCACCATCGCCGAGCCGCTGTCCCGGGCGCTGCAGCGAGAGGGGTACGAGGTGGAGGTCGTCACCGACGGCCCCGCGGTCATGGACGCGACGGCCGCCCACCGCGTCGACCTGCTCGTGCTCGATCTCGGGCTGCCCGGCATGGACGGGCTCGAGGTGTGCCGCCGCCTGCGGGCCGGCGGCACGGAGCTGCCGGTGCTCATGCTCACGGCCCGCACCGACGAGGTCGACTTCGTCGTCGGGCTCGACGCGGGGGCCGACGACTACGTCGCCAAGCCGTTCCGGTTGGCGGAGCTGCTCGCCCGCATCCGCGCGCTGCTGCGCCGGCGGGTGCCGGAGGTGCTCGAGGCCGGCGGCGTGCGCATGGACCTCGGCGCGCGGCTCGTGACCGTCGACCTGCACGAGGTGCAGCTGGCGAACAAGGAGTTCGAGCTCCTGCGCGTGCTGATGAGCCGCGCGGGCCAGGTCGTGAGCCGCGACGAGATCCTCGCCGAGGTGTGGAACGAGCTGGAGTCGAAGACCTCGAAGACGCTCGACATGCACATGTCGTGGCTGCGCCGCAAACTCGCCGTCGCGGCCGACGAAGCCGCCGGGCGGCCGGCGAAGTCCACGCACTCCGACGGCGAACGGCGCATCGCGACCGTCCGCGGCGTCGGGTTCCGCTTCAACGTCGAGTGACGCGCGTCCGATGAGCATGCGCCGCCGCATTCTGATGGCGATCCTGCTGGCCGTGCTGGTCACGGCGGCGGTGCTCGGCATCCCGCTGGGCGTCACGGCGTGGCGGCTGGTGGAGAACCTCAACCGCGAAAGCCTCGCCGAACGCGCGCGCAGCATCGCCGCGACCGTCGACACCGAGGTGGCCAATGGCCAGCAGATCGACATCGACCAGTTCCGCGTCGGCGTGCCGCACGGCGCTTTCCTGGAGGTCCGCGGCGACGGCCTGATCGAGAAGCACCTCGGCGTCGACCCGGGTCCCGACCCCGTCGTCGAGCGCGTGCCGACGGCCCGGCGCGGCGAGGTCGTGCTGGCGATCCCGAGCGGTCCGGTCCGGACCAAGCAGACCCAGGTGACGCTGCTCGTCGTGCTGCTGGTGGTGCTGTCCGTCGGCACCGGCGCGGTGGTCGCGACGGTGACCGCGCGGCGGCTCGCGAAGCCGCTGCGGCACGTCGCCGACCGCGCGTCGCGCCTCGGCGGCGGTGACTTCCGGCCCGATCCGGGCCGCTACCGCGTGGCCGAGCTCGACATGGTCGCCGAGGCGCTGGACACGTCGGCTTCGGCGCTGGCGCAGCTCGTGCAGCGGGAGCGCCAGCTCGTCGGCGACGTCTCGCACCAGTTGCGCAGCCGGCTCACCGCGCTGCAGCTGCGGCTGGAACCGCTGACCGTGCACGGGGATCCCGACGTCGTCGAGGAGTCGCGCGCCGCGCAGGAGCAGGCCGACCGCCTGGCCGAGGCGCTGGACGAACTGCTCGCCGCGGCCCGCGCGGCGCGCGAGGTGGACGCCGAGCCCGTGGACCTGCCCGCGACGCTGCCCGAGATCGCCGAGGAGTGGCGGCAGCTGCTGCGCGTCGAGGGCCGCAACCTGAGGCTGAAGATCGCCGACGGGCTCATGGCCCGCGCGACCCCGGCGCGGCTGCGCGAGGTCGTCGGCGTGCTGCTGGACAACGCCCTGCGCCACGGCGCCGGCACCGTGACGCTGGCCGCCCGCCGCGGCGAATCCGACGCCACGGTGGTCATCGAGGTCGGCGACACCGGCTCCGGGGTGCCCGACGAGATCGCCCCGCACATCTTCGAACGCGGTTTCTCCGGCGGCGGCTCCACCGGCGTCGGCCTCGCACTGGCCCGCGCCCTCGTCGAAGCCGACGGCGGCCGCCTCGAACTGTCCAACAAACGCCCGGCGATCTTCAGCCTGTTCCTCAAGGTCCCGCGTCCGGACGACGTGGGTGAGGTCCGCTGGCCCGCGGAGCCGGTGCCGCGTTAGCCGAGTTCGCGGGCCCAGTCGGCGAACGTGAGCGGCTCGCGGCCGAGCAGGCGCGCCACCGTGTCGAAGACGACGTCTTCGCGGCCGGCGGACTGGCGTTTCAGCTCGAAGGCCCCGTCGATCGCCTCGGCGGGCCAGCCCTGCGCGCGCATCCGCGCGCGGGCGGCGGCTTCGGGTTCCTCGACGTACCGGAGCCGGCGGCCCAGCGCGTCGCCGAGGATGGCGACCTGCCGGGCGGCGGTGAGCGCCTCGCCGCCGGTGAGCGGGTAGGTCGCCCCCTCGTGCCCGGGTGTGGTGAGCACGAGCGTGGCGACGGCGGCGATGTCGCGCGCGTGGATCAGCGCGGACGCCGGATCGCCTTCGGGCACGTACACGGCGCCGACGGCTCGCGCGGATTGCAGCCACGCGCGGCGGTTGTCCATGAACGCGCCGGGCCGCAGGATCGTCCACGCGGGACCGGCGGCGCGGATCGCCTCCTCGGCGCGCGCGTGGGCGCGCGTGATGGGATCGGTCTGTCCGAAGTGGACGCCGGTGGTGGACAGCTTGACGAGGTGGCGCACGCCGGCGGGCGCGGCGGCGCGCGCGAGCGCGGTCTCCTGGGCCGCGCCGTCGCCGCCGTGGCCGGAAGTGAGGACGAAGACGCGGCTGACGCCGTCGAGCAGGCGGGGCAGCGCCGCGGTGTCGTCGAGGTCGCCGCGCACGACCTCGGCGCGCGGGTCGATGACGTGCCGGCCCGGGTCGCGGGTGAGGGCCCGCACGGGCGCGCCGGCGTCGAGCAGGGCGGGGACGAGGGCGCGGCCGACCTTGCCGGTGGCGCCGAGAACGAGGATCACTCGAGAACTCCTTGAGAGCAGGACGAAAACGCACGCGGGACGTGCGCGAGGGGTACGCACGCGGGCGGCGGCCGGCGTGCGGTGGCGAGAACGGCACGCGGGGTGTCGAGAACTCAACCCCGGACGTGCGCGGGCACGAGACGGAAAAGGGCTCAACCGGCGCCCGGCAGGGCCCGGTCCTCTTCGCGCTCGGCGACCACCTCGGATTCGTCCCGCCGGTCCCGGTCGAACCCGGGCGGCGTCTCAAGGAAGGACAACGACGAACATGACCCTAGACAACTACATGTCCACGAGCAACTACTTTAGCGCGGCAGGCGCGTGACGGTGGTGTCCCGGCGGCGTTCGCGGCGCTGGCCGAGTTCGTCGGGGAAGACCCACTTCTTGAAGCCCCAGAAGCGGAACACCATGGCGAGCAGCATGCCGATGATGGAGCCGCTCGCGAAGTCGGCGATCTCCTGCACGAAGCGGGCGACGTAGGGCACTTCGAGGTGCAGCACGTACCGCGAGACGTACAGCGGGACCAGGTTCACCACCACGGCCACGCCGCTGATGACGAAGAACAGCGCGGCCTCGTGGGTCCGTTCGCGCCCGCCGCGCGTGCGGAAGGACCACTCGCGGTTGAGGACGTAGGACACGATCGTCGCGACGATGATCGCGATCGCCTTGGCCGTGGTCGGCTTCTGCTCGAGCACCGAGAGTTTCAGGAAGTACCAGACGCCGTTGTCCACGAGGAACGTCGTGCCGCCGACGATCGCGAACTTCAGCATCTCCCGGTGCTTGATGAGCACCGAGCGCAGCGGCTCCGGTGTGCGGGCCAGCACGGTCTCGACGACGGTCACGGAATCCAGTCTAGAGAATCCGAGGTCACGGCAGGTCTCAGGCGGCCTCGCGGCCCGAAACATCCGGTTCGTCCGATGTCTTCACCGCGCGCAAGCGGGCACCCTCCGTAGGGAACACCCACTTCTTGAACGCCCACCAGCGGAACAGGGTGCCGAGCAGCGTCCCGATGATCATGCCGCTGACGAAGTCGGCCGCCTCCTGGCCGAACAGGCTCAGGTGCGGCTCGCGCAGGTCGAGCACGTAGCGCGAGATCCACTGCGGCAGCGCGTTGAGCCCCAGCGCGATGCCGCTGATGACGAAGAACAGCGCGGCCTCGTGGGTCCGTTCGCGCCCGCCGCGGGTGCGGAAGGACCACTCGCGGTTGGCGACGTAGGAGAAGATCGTCGCGACCAGCACGCCCACGATGAGCGCCGTCACCGGGTTCTCCCGCAGCACGGTGAACTTCAGGACGTAGGTGACAGCCGTGGTGATGAGGAAGCTCGCGCCGCCCACCACGGCGAACCGCAGCAGCTCACGATGCTTCGCCAGGAACGCGCGCACCCGCCGGACGCTACTCCCTCAGCCAGTCGAAGAAGCCGCGGGGCTCGAGCGCCGGGGCGCTTGGATCGGGTTTGCCCGAGTCGCCCGATCCCGGCGTCGGCGGCGCGCTCGTGGTCGTCGACGGCGTGCTCGGCGACGTGGTCGTGACCGGGTCCGTCGGCTTCGCCGGCGGCGTGGCCGACGGCGTCGGGTGCTTGCGCGTGGGCTTGCGAGACGAGCTGCTGGAGCTCGACGTCGGGTCGTCCGACGACGGCTCCGAAGTGGACGACGACGTCGTCGGCAGCGGCGACGGCACCCCGGTCGTCGGGTACGGCACGTCGCAGATCTCCATCCAGCACCCGAACGTCACCTTGGCCTGCTGCGCCGCCCGGCCAAGTGTCGCGTCCACGGTGACCGGGGCGTTGTGCGCCGGGCGGCCCTTGAGCCGCACCCACAGGTTCACGTGCTGGTCGGGCGCGAGCGCGCCGCGCGTGGTGCAGGTGGCGCCCGTCGCGGTCGGGTGGCACGGGAAGCCGCTGAGGCTCCACGACTGGTAGAGCGCGTGGTCGAAGGTGACCGTCACGGGCTTCGTGGTCTTGCCGGTGTTGCGCACGCGGACGTAGACGAGCGGGTTGCGCGTCCACGGGAACGCGGACAGCCCGTCGGTGTCGGCCTGCAGCAGGAGCGCGTCCGGCGGCGCCTTCACGGTGACCTTCACGCGCACCGCGACCTTGATCTTCGCGCCCGCGGTGACGGATCCGGTGACGGTGCCGCCCTGCGCCGAGTCGTCGGCCTGCAGCCGGAAGGTGAGCACGGCCGACTGCCCGGGTTGCAGGCCCGAGCCCGTTTTGCAGGTCACGGTGCCGCTGCCGCCGGGGCAGTCGACGGTGACCGGGTCGTTGGCGGCCTGCGCGTCGGCCTGCGGGCCTTCTCCGCGGGCGAAGCCGCTCACGGCGCCCCCACCGCCGCCGGCGGGCACAGCGGACACCCCCGGCGGCAGGTTCAGCGCCACCTGGACGGGGTCGGACGGGCTGCCGCCGTCGTTGCGCACTGTGATGGGCAGCGTCGCCGGTCCTTCGCCGGGCTGCAGCTCGAGCCCGCTCGGCGGCGTGGTCGCCGACATCTGCGGCGGCGCGGGCTGGGCCGGGGGAGCCGCGGGCGGCGGAGCCGGGGGCTGGACGGGCGGCGGGGCCTGCTGCGCGGGCGGCGGGGCCTGCGGCGGCGCGGGCGGCGCCGGGGGAGCGGGCGGCGCGGGTTTGGCCGGCGCCGCGGGCGCGGCGGGCGGCGGGACCGGCGCCGCCACCGGGATCTCCTGCGGGGACCCGGCCGCGGCCAGCGCGACCGCGACCGCCGCCACGATGGCGGCGCCCGAAGCGGCGACACCGACGAACTGCCGGGGCGCGGACGCGGCGGCGGCCGCTCCCGCTTTCGCCCCGCCCGCGGCGGCCGCTCCGGCACCGGCGGCCGCGGCACCCGCCGTGGCCGCGCTCGCCTTCGCGGCGCCGATCGTCGCGAGGTAACCCAGCGCGGCACCACCCAGGACGATCGGGGCGATGATCGCGCGCAGGCCGCCGTTGACGTCGGCGAGCTCGGCGGCGAGCGCCCGGCAGTTCTCGCACTCGTCGAGGTGGCTCTCGACCTGGGCGCGTTCGCGTTTGGACAGCCCGTCGCGCGTCCACGCGCCCAGCCGGTCGGCCGTCGCGCGGCAGCGCTCGGCGGCGTTCTCCTGCAGGTGGACCTGGAGGTACGCCTGGCGCAGGCCCTCGCGGGCGCGGTAGGCGAGCGCGGACACGCCGTTGGCGGTCAGGCCCAGCAGCGGCGCGACCTCGGCCGGGCTCTGCTGCTCGATCTCGGTGTGCCACAGCACGGCCTGCCAGCGTTCGGGCAGACGCGCGAACGCCTTCGCGGCCATCGTCCGCTCGAGGCCCGCGACGGCCGTGTCGGAGAACGGCACGGTGAGCGCCTCGCCGACGGAACCGCCGACGTCGCTCATGTCCTCGTTGAGGTCGACGCGGCGGTCGCGGCGCGTCTTGTCGTAGGCGGTGTGGCGCAGCGCGGTGAGGAGGTAGGCGCGGAACGCGGAGTCGGGGCCCTTGCCGGCGCGCAGCGTGTCGAGGACCTTCGAGAACGCCTCCGACACGAGGTCGTCGGCCTCGGAGCTGGAGCGCGCGAGCTGGCGGGCGAGGTTGTGCGCCGCGCCGCTGTGGCGTTCGTACAGCGGTCCGTAGCTGGCGATGTTCCCGGCGCGGACCTCGGTGATCAGCTCGGCATCGCTCTTACCGGACAGATCGGCGGGAACGGTGGACACGGGGCTCCTTCTTCTGGCACACGTGACCGGACCAGCCACGATCTACCTCTCCAACGCGAGCACAAGTGTGACGGACGCGGAGATACCCGTCACCTCGTGGTCGGTCTGTTGACTCCGACGGCCCAACGAGTTCACCCGCCGCCGTGGGACCGGTTCCGGAAAAACCCGCTGGAACGCCGTCACGCGGACGGGCGCTTCACGTCCCCTGAGTGGAGCAGGACAAGATCGACAACGACGCGGGAAGGAGCGGTGACCAGTGGACGTACCGGCGACCGGGCCGCTGTCCGGTCCCGCCGGCGAGCAGGAGCCCCGCACCCGAGACGGTTCCCTGCGCGCGCTGCGAGCCCGCTGGCGCACCGCCAGCCTGGCCGCGGGGTGGCGCTTCCCGAGCGACTGGGCACTGCCCGAAGTGGACGCCGTGTGCGCCGCGGTCATGCGCCACGGCCCCGCGGGCGCCGAAACCGCCCTCGCGGGCCTCGGCCGCGCCCGCGCCGCCGCCGGCGCGGGACTGGGCGAGACGTTGTCCGATCTGGCGGCGCTGCACGCCGTGCTGGCCGACCCGGACTCCGTCGACGGCTTCGTGTCCCCCGACGTGGACGCGACGCCCGCCCGGTTGCTCCGGGTGACTGCCCTGGCGTGGGCCGACGTCGCGACCGACCAGCTGGTGCACACGGAGGTGACGGACCCCTTGACCGGGCTGCCGTCGGCCGCGTACCTGCGGACGCGGCTGGGGGAGGTCTACCGCGGCGGCTCGGGTGACGACCACGTGCTGCTGGTGGTGGGCCTGGACCTCGCCACGGTGTCCGGGTGGCCGCGCCTGACGGGGATGATCCTGGTCGCGGACGCGGTCCGATCGGTCTTCGACACCGGGGAGAGCTACGCGACGCTGGGGCCCTCGGTGGTGGCCGCCCTGTGCCGCCGCGACGACCGCCTGGCCTCCCGCGGCGTGGCCCTCCGCCGCGCCCTGAACGACCGGCTCTCGGTCGACGCGCAGCTGCGGGAGGTCAACCAGCCTCGTGTGTCGGCCGTCCGGCTGCCCACCACGCACGAACGAGCGTGCGACCTGCTGGTTGACCTGGGGCGGGGCTGAAGCCGGGTTCCGCGGCCTTCTCGAT
Source organism: Amycolatopsis sp. NPDC051903 (assembly GCF_044452505.1). NCBI lineage: Bacteria > Bacillati > Actinomycetota > Actinomycetes > Pseudonocardiales > Pseudonocardiaceae > Amycolatopsis > Amycolatopsis sp. NPDC051903. The sequence goes on from NZ_JBITBT010000001.1 coordinate 749,802, forward strand.
CGGGTGGTGACGGAACCCGCGAGTGTCTCCAACCTCACCTCGGGTGATGCGCCGCGGCGGGTCGCACGGCGGCGCCCAACGCGCGTCAGCAGCCACAGGGCCTCCGGTGAGCGCGTCCGACCCATCGGGCCCCTGCCGTGCCGTTCATGATTTCCTGGAGGGGTGACCAGGACCGTACCCGCCGCTGTCGAGGGCGATGCTCCGGTGGGCGGGGCGCCGCCGAGGTTGGCGTTGCGCAGGTCGCTCGCGCGGTTGTCCGTGCGGCCGCGGTCGATGCTGATCCTGTCCGTGATCCCGCTGATCGCGATCGCCGTCGGGATCTGGGGGTGGACGCACGAGTGGAACCTGGGGGTCGACAGCGCGGTGTACCGCGGTGGGGCCCTCACGCTGCTGCACGGTGACTCGCTCTACGACACCAACACGCTCAAGACCGAACCGTGGTGGGCGCTGCTGCCCTTCACGTACCCGCCGACCGCGGCGCTGCTGTTCGTGCCGCTCGCGATCGTGCCGACGCAGGTGGCGTGGGGGTTCCTCACGGCCGTCTCGCTGGGGGCGCTCGCGCTGTCCGTGCGGATCTCCATCGGCGCGCTGCCGCGGCCGGACGAGGACGGTCCCCGCTGGTGGGCGTCGCCCGCGCGGTCGACGATCGTGTTCTTCGTCGTGTTCCTCGGCCTGGAACCGGTGTGGCGCACGATCTTCCTGGGTCAGATCAACCTGATCCTGATGGCCATGATCCTGCTGGACATGCTCGTGCTCGGCGCGCGCGGCAGCCGGTGGGGCGGCGTGCTGGTGGGTGTCGCGGCCGCGATCAAGCTCACGCCGCTGGTGTTCCTCGGACACCTGTTCATCACGGGCCGTCGCAAGGACGCGCTGCGCGGCCTCGCGACGTTCGTGCTCATGCAGGCCCTGATGTTCCTGGTCAACGCCCACGACGCGTGGCGCTACTGGACCGCGACCCTGCCCGACACCGGCCGCATCGGGCCCGTGCACTGGGCGGGCAACCAGTCGCTCACCGCGCTCATGAACCGCGCCACGGACCTCGCGCCGTGGGCGTCGCAGGCCGCGATGGGGATCGGGCTGCTGCTCGCGATCCCGGCGCTGTGGCTGCTCCTGCGCTTCCACCGCCGCGGCCAGGCGCTCGCCGCGCTGCTGGTCACGGCGTTCTGGACGCTCCTGATGTCCCCGATCTCCTGGTCGCACCACTGGGTGTGGGTCGCGCCGCTGATCGTGCTGCTGGTGTCGCGGCTGCCGAAGACGACGCCGGCCACGGCGTGGAAGCGGTGGCTCGGCACGGGCCTCGTCGCGTTCGTGTTCGTCAGCTGCGTGCTGCTGATCCTGCCCAACGGCCGCAACGTCGAACTGCACTGGAAGGTGTGGCAGAACGTCCTCGGCGACGCCTACATCCTCACACCGGTGGTGCTCGGCGTCGCGTTGATCGTGCGCTGGGCGCTTCAGCGCCGCGCCCGCAACCGCGCCTCGGGGGAGTCCGCGGACCGCGCCACGACGTCCGCCTGACTCGCACCCCTTCCCGCTGACCGGGACCACTCGGCCGGAGAAGATCAAAAACCGGTTGGCGCACAACGAAAGTCTGTGAACACGATCTCAGCTCCCGGGGACTACCGCCACGATCCGATACGTTACAGCCAACGAACGTAACGAAACTTCCTGGAGGGTCCCCATGGCGAACACCAGCTACGAACACGGTCGCGTCGGACTGCTGCTCATCGACCTCGTGAACGAGAACTTCTCCGAAGACGGCAAGGCGTACGCCACCTACGCGCCCGAGTACGAGCGCCTCGGCACCATCGAAAACCTCAAGAGACTGGTCGACGGCGTCCGCGAGCACGCGAACGTGCCGATCTTCTACTCCTCCACCGCGTTCACCGACGCCGACTACCAGTCGTGGAAACACGTGTCCGGGATCCACCGCCAGATGTTCGACAAGCGGCTGTTCGAAGCCGGCACGTGGAACGCCGAGTTCTTCGCGGGCCTGGCGCCGAAACCGGGCGACGTGGTGCTCGCGCCGCACAAGAGCCTCGACGTCTTCGCCCACACCGACCTCGAGTTCCAGCTGCGCCAGAAGAACGTGGAGTACCTCGCGATCGCGGGTGTCTCGGGGATCATGGCCGTGGAGTCGACCGCGCGCACCGCGATGGAGCGCGGGTACCACGTCACCACTTTCACCGACGCGATCGCCGCGCCCGGCGGGCTCGTGACCTACCAGGCGATGATGCGCGGCCTGAACATGATCTCCCACAACGTGATCAGCGTCGACGAGTTCCTCGCTTCGCTCCCGAAGCTCGCGGCCGCCTGACCCACCGCGATGCGTTACCGACTGGGGTTGCCGGAAGTACGGGACCGGCTGATCGCCTCCGACCCCGGACTGCTCCGGCTGGGTTCCGCGCTCAGCGTGGTTTTCGCGGTGGTGCTGACGCTCGGCGTCCTCGCCGCCGTCCGCGCCGGCGTCCCGATCCTCGTCGCGGGCGCGCTCACCGCCATGGTCACCACGGTCGCGGTGACCGAACCCCGGCCACGCGACCAGGCGCTGACGCTCGCCACCGGCGTACCGGTCGCGCTGGCCACGATGGCGCTCGGCAGTGCGCTGGCCCCGTACCGGATCGCGGCCGACGCGGTGTTCGTGCTGCTGATCTTCGGTGCGATCCACTTCAGACGGTTCGGCGCGCGGGCCACCACCCTCGGGATCTTCGTCTTCCAGTTGTTCTTCGTCACGCAGTTCACCGGGACGCGCGTGGCGCAGCTGCCCGCGTTGTCCGCCGCCGTGGTGGTGGCGTTCGCGAGTTCGGCGGTGACGCGCTTCGTCGTGCTGCGGTCGCCGCCGGCCCGCACGATGGCGCGGCTGCGGCGCGCGTTCCGCGTGCGGCTGGTGTTCGTGCTCGACGCGCTGGTGGTGGCGGCCGAGGGCGGGTCCGCGGACGGCGTGCGCCGGGCCGCCGCCCGCCTGCACGCGAGCGCTTTGCTGATCCAGCACCGGCTGGGGGCCACCGGTGCGGACGCCACCGTGACCCAGCGGCGGGTCGCGGAGGCCGAAACGGCCGCGGAACGGCTGGCGGTGCTCGTGCTGCGCCTGGGACAGTCCGAAGTGGACTCCCTGACGCGGCACCTGCCCGTGCGCGCACGCGAAGCCGTCGACGAACGAGACGCCGCGGTATTGCCCCGCCTGATCGCGGAACTGCGGGCCGTGCGCTCGGCGCTCGGCTCGACGCCGCCGGACGGGCTGCGCGACCGGCTCCTCGGCTACCGCGACGACGTGGATCTACCCGACGCGTCGCCCGCGGTGCAGGACGTCTTCCGTTCCCTCGGCGACTTCGCTTTCGCGTTGTTCGGCCTGCGGCGCGCCGCCGAAGAGCCGCTCGAGCCGGCGCGGGCGCAGGCCGAGGAGAACCGCGCGCGCATCCGGCCCACGACGCGGACCGCGTTGCAGGTGGCGCTCGGCTCCGCCCTCGCCATCGCCGGCGGCGAGCTGCTGTCGCCGGAACGCTGGTACTGGGCCGTGTTCACGTGCTGGGTCGTGTTCATCAGCACCACGTCGACCGGCGAGATCCTGGTCCGCGGCTACCGGCGCCTGCTCGGCACCGTCGCCGGTGTCGTCGCCGGCCTCGCGCTGGCGGCGCTGATCGGGAACGACCCGTGGCCGGCCTTCGTGCTCGCGCTCGTCAGCGTTTTCGGCATGTACTACACGACGACGGTGTCGTACACGCTGATGTCCTTCTTCGTCACGACGATGATCGGGATGCTGTACACGCTGCTGCACGTCCTCACGCCGGGCGTGCTGGTGGTCCGCATCGAGGAGACGGCACTCGGGATCGCGGCCGGGCTGGTCGCCGCCGTGCTCGTGCTGCCGGTGCGCACCCGCGACCGCACGGACCGGCAGCTGCGCACGGTCCTCGACCGGCTGCGCTCGGCGCTGGCCGCGTCGGTGGCCCGGCTGTCCGGCTCGGCCGAGGGCGACGGTGACCTCGTCGCGTCCGCCCGCGCCCTCGATTCCGCCCTTGATGCCCTGCGGCTTTCGGTGCAGCCCTTGCTCGTCCCCGTCACGCCGTTGCGTTCGCGGCGACGCACCGCGCGTGCGGTGCTGGGGCTGCTCGAGACGGCGGCCTTCCACGTCCGCAGCCTGGCCGCCACGGCCGACCTGGTCCCCGCCGACGCTCGCCTCGCGGCCGAGCGGACGCGGATCGACCACAACCTCGATGCCCTCGCGGCGCACCTCGACGGCTCGAAGACGGCCGTCACGCGCAGCGCCGGCGTGCTGGTCCGGGTCAGCCCCGGCGTGCCCGCCGCGGACGCCAACGCGACGCGTCGCGCGCTGCGGCACCTGCAGCGGGTGGACGAGAGCGTGCTGGGCCTGGCCCGGGCACTCGACGTGCCCGTCACACCCAGGTGAAGTCGTCCGCGGCGTGCCGGGCCGGCGCGAGCCAGCGCAGGTAGGGGTCGGCCAGGGCGAGTAGCTCGTCGTGGTCCGGCAGGCTCGCCCCGACCACGTAGTTCGTGGTGCGCCGGGCGAGCGGGGTGGGCACGGTCAGCCCGGTCGCCGCCAGCAGGCCCGGCGCCTCGGCGAAGACCCACGCCACCGGACGCCGGCTCGCGCGCAGCTGGTCGGCGAACGCCGTCCGCTCGTCGGCGGTGAGGTAGCTCAGCAGCGACGCGGTGAATACGACAACCGGCTCGCTGCCGGGCAGTTCGGCGAGAGTCTGGCCGGTGTCGGTGACGGCGTTGCCCCGCACCACGGGCGCGGGCAGGGCCAGCGCCACGTCGATGGCTCCGCGCAGGGTGGCGAGCTCGCCGACCTGCTCGGGCCAGATGAACGCGGCCAGCCAGGCCCGCGCGTCGGGGTCGGTCAGGTCGATCGGGTTCAGGTCGAGCCCGAGCCGCGTGGTGATCTCGGGCGGCGGCTCGGCCGGGAGTTCGCCGTGGACTTCGCACGAGACGACGACCGGCGACGGACCGGCGGTCTCGTGTCCGTTGAGCCGGTAGCGGTACCGGTCGAACCGGAGGTTCAGCCCGGCGCTGGCACCCACCTCGACCAGCGCCAGCGGTCCCGGCCACCGGCGGCGGACGTGGTCGAGGCCGAGCCGCAGCGCGACGCACCGGCGGATGTCGTTGGTCTGGGTGGACCGCTCGCGCAGCAGGCGCAGCAGTTCGTCGCGGTGCCCGTCGCAGAAGGCCGCGAACGCGGGGACGAGCCGGTCGTCGATCGCGCGGGAGCCGCCGTGGATCGGGTAGTAGGCGGCCAGTGGTGCGCCGGGTTCGGCCGCGAGCAGCAGGTTCACCGCGGCGAACAGCAGGCTCGGCCGGCGCTGCTCACCGGGCGCGGCCAGCAGCAGGTCGAGCAGCCCGTCGTCGGTCACGACGCCATCGCTGAGTGCCGCGTACACGGGGGACCCGCCCTGGCCCTGCGTTGCGCTGAAGACCCGGAACAGCCGCCGGATCCGGTCCACCCCGACGCTGCGGTCGGTCCCCTCGGTCACCTCCCGAACCTACCGGCCGGGAACCGGTTCGTGGCTCCCCAGCGCGGAATCCGCGTCGTACAGTGGGACAACTGCCAGGGAGGTGCATGGCGGTGGTGAACGGCGAGGCGGTCGAGCGGGCCTACGCCGGACAGGCGTGGCGGGAGGTGTACACGCGGCTCACCGCGGGCCGGGTGTCGCTCACCGCCGACGACCTCGTGCGCCTTTCCACGGCGGCCTACCTGCTCGGGCACGACGACGAAAGCTTCGAATCGCGCGAACGCGCTTACCGCGAGTACGTGCGCGACGGTGGGCCGGCCCAAGCCGCCCGGTGCGCGTTCTTCCTGGCCATGCCGTTGCTGCTGCGTGGTGAGCCGGCGCGGGCGAACGGCTGGCTGGCGCGGGCGCGGCGGCTGCTCGACGAGCACGGGCTCGACTGCGTCGAACGCGGTTACCTGCTGGTGCCGGTCGGCCTGCAGCGCATCCAGGGCGGGGACAACCGGGGCGCGCACGCCGCGTTCACCGGTGCCGTCGAGTTCGCCGCCCGCTTCGGCGACGCGGACCTGCTCGCGCTGGGCCGGCACGCGCAGGGCCGCGCCCTGATCAAGCTGCACCGGACTTCGGAGGGCCTGGCTCTGCTGGACGAGGCCATGGTCGCGGTGACGTCGGGCGAGGTGTCGCCGATCGCGGCGGGCGTCGTCTACTGCAGCGCGATCGAAGGCTGTCACGAGGTTTTCGACCTCACCCGCGCGCAGGAGTGGACGGCGTCGCTGAGCGCCTGGTGCGCGGCGCAGCCGGACCTGGTGCTCTTCCGCGGCCAGTGCCTGGTGCACCGTTCGCAGGTGCTGCAGGTGCTGGGCGCGTGGCCGGAAGCGCTGGCGGAGGCCCGGCGGGCCGGCGAACGGCTCTCCGGGCCGCGCCGCCAGCCGGCGCTCGGCATGGCGCTCTACCAGGAGGCCGAGCTGCACCGGCTGCGCGGGGAGTTCGCGGCGGCCGAAGACGGTTACCGGCGCGCGAGTGAATACGGGCACCCGACGCAGCCCGGCTGCGCGCTGCTGCGCCTGGCCCAGGGCCGGACGGCCGCCGCCGTCACGGCGATCGGCCACGCCGTGACCGAGGCGGCGGACGACCACCTCGTGCGGGCGCGCATGCTGGCGGCGCAGGTGGAAATCGTGCTGGCCGCCGGTGAATTCGGGGTCGCCCGGGGCGCCGCCGACGAGCTGTCGGCGATCGCCGCGGAGATCGGGATGCCGCTGCTGCGGGCGACGGCGGCGCACGCGCGCGGCGCGGTCCTGCTGGCCGAAGGGGATCCATCGGCCGCGCTCGGCGAGTTGCGCGCCGCGTGCGAGGGCTGGGCCGAGCTGGCCGCCCCGTACGAAGGTGCCCGCTCGCGGCTGCTCATCGGCCGGGCCCGGCAGCTGACGGGGGACGACGACGCGGCGGAGGTGGACTTCGCGGCCGCTCGCGCGGTCCTCGCACGGCTCGGCGCCGCCACTGAGGGCGCCCTGGAGACCTCGTTGACCGAGCGGGAGGTGCAGGTGCTGGCGCTGGTGGCCGAAGGCCTGTCGAACCGGCAGATCGCGGCGGAGCTGGGAATCAGCGAACACACCGTGCGCCGGCACTTGCAGAACGTGTACGCGAAGCTCGACGTGCCCTCGCGCGCCGCCGCGGCGACCCACGCGGTGCAGCACCACCTCATCTGAGCCGCCTGTGGTACGGACGGACCACGGCGTTCCCGCCCGAAGTGGTACGGCTGTGCGATGCGACGCCCGCCGCCCGCTCCTAGCGTCGTCCCCAGGGGCTGGAGCCGGGAGGTAGGGCTGATGAACGAGTACGACGGCGCCGAGCACACCGAAACGGTGATCATCGGGGCGGGGCAAGCGGGCCTGTCGGCCGGCTACCACCTCGCGCGGCGGGGCCGCGACTTCGTGGTCCTCGACGGCAACGACCGCATCGGGGACAACTGGCGTTGCCACTGGGACACGCTGCGGTTGTTCACGCCGGCTCTGGCGGCCGGGCTGCCCGGGATGCCGTACCCGGGCCCGCGGATGCACTACATGACCAAGGACGAGATGGCCGACTACCTCGAGTCGTACGCGCGCAAGTTCGCGCTGCCCGTGCGGGGTGGGCAGCGCGTGGTCTCCGTCGCGCGCACCGGGGCCGGGTACGTGGTGACCACCGCGACGACGACCTTCACCTGCGACAACGTGGTGGTCGCGACGGGGACCTTCGGCCGCACGCCGCGCGTCCCGGAGTTCGCCGGCGGGCTCGACGCCCGCATCCGGCAGTTGCACTCGAGCGAGTACCGCAACCCGGCGCAGCTGAAGCCCGGCCCGGTGCTGGTCGTCGGCGCGTCGCACTCCGGCGGCGACATCGCCTACGAAACAGCCCGGGCGGGGCACCCGACGCTGCTCAGCGGACCCGTGCGCGGTGAGTTCCCGTTCGACATCGACCGGCGCCCGGCGCGGGTCATCTTCCCGGTGCTGTTCTTCGCGGCCCAACACGTCCTCACGCTGCGGACTCCGATGGGCCGCGCACTGCGGTCCGAGGTCCGGACGCACGGCGGACCGCTCATCCGGGTCAAGCGCGCCGATCTCGTCCGCGAGGGCGTCGAGCTCGTCGCCGACCGCACGACCGGGGTCCGCGCCGGTGCTCCCGTCCTGGCCGACGGCCGGGTCCTCGACGTCGCCAACGTGGTGTGGTGCACCGGGTTCCGCCAGGACTTCTCGTGGATCGACCCACCGGTCACGGACGACACGGGCTGGCCGCGCGAGCAGCACGGCGTGGCGACCACGTCGCCCGGCCTGTACTTCGTCGGGCTGTCGTTCCAGTGGGCCTTCTCGTCGATGCTCGTCGGCGGGGCGGGGCGTGACGCCGAGTACGTCGCGAAGCACCTGATGTCCCGGGCCGGGCCGGGGACCGCCGCGCGGACCGGACGGGCGCGGCTGGGCGCGGGGGCCGGTGGCGCAGCTCACTGAGCGCGGCTTGGTGGCCGGTACCCGCAGGTCGTGCGGGCCTGGCCAAGTAACCTGAGCGGCGCTATGGACAAACGAACAGGTCTTCCCGTCGTCGGCGTGGTGGGTGGTGGGCAGCTGGCCCGCATGACGCACCAGGCGGCGATCTCGCTCGGGCAGTCGCTGAAGATCCTCTCGGCGAACGCGGACGATTCGGCGGCGCTCGTGGCGTCCGACGTGGTCATCGGGCACCACACGGACCTCGAGGCGCTGCGGTCGTTCGCGAAAGGCGTCGACGTGCTCACGTTCGACCACGAGCACGTGCCCGGCGAGCACCTGCTGACGCTCGTGATGGAGGGCGTCGTGGTGCGGCCGGCGCCGACGGCGCTCGGGTTCGCGCAGAACAAGCTCGTGATGCGCGAGATGATGGCCGGCATGGGCGTGCCCGGGCCCGCGTTCGCCGAGGTGTCCACTGTGGACGACGTGGTCGCCTTCGGCGGCGAGCACGGCTGGCCCGTGGTGCTCAAGGCGTCCAGCGGCGGCTACGACGGCCGCGGCGTCTGGATGCTCGACACGGCGCAGCAGGCGCGCGAGACGGTGCCTGAGCTGCTCGAGGCGGGCACGGCGCTGTTGGTCGAGGAGAAGGTGACGATGAAGCGCGAGCTGGCGGCGCTGGTCGCCCGCTCGCCGTTCGGCCAGGGGGCCGCGTACCCCGTCGTCGAGACCGTGCAGACCGGCGGCATCAACACCGAGGTCCTCGCACCCGCGCCCGGCCTGCCCGAGTCGCGTGTGCACGAGGCACAGGACCTGGCGCTGCGCATCGCCTCGACGCTCGACGTCACCGGTCTGCTGGCCGTCGAGCTGTTCGAGACGGAGACCGGCCTGCTCGTGAACGAGCTCGCCATGCGCCCGCACAACTCCGGCCACTGGACGATGGACGGCTCCCGCACATCGCAGTTCGAGCAGCACCTGCGCGGCGTGCTCGACTACCCGCTGGGCCGCACGGACCTGATCGCGCCCGCGTGCGTGATGGCCAACGTCCTCGGCGCCGACCTCGCCCCGCAGATGAGCCCCGACGAGCGCGTGCACCACCTCTTCGCGCGCTTCCCGGAGGTCAAGATCCACCTCTACGGCAAGGAAGACCGGCCCGGCCGCAAGCTCGGCCACGTCAACTTCATCGGCGACCGCATGGACGACCTGCGCAACCGCGCGCTGCTGGCCGCGCACTGGCTGTCCCACGCCGTCTGGCTCGACGGCTACGAGATCCACTGAAGGGGAACACATGGCACCGCAGGTCGGCGTGATCATGGGCAGCGACTCCGACTGGCCCGTCATGGAGGCCGCAGCCCTCGCCCTGAAGGAATTCGGCGTCGAATACGAGGTCGGCGTCTACTCCGCCCACCGCACCCCCCAACGCATGCTGGATTACGCGACGTCCGCCGCCTCCCGCGGCCTCCGCGCCATCATCGCCGGCGCCGGGGGAGCGGCGCACCTGCCGGGCATGGTCGCTTCGGCGACGGTGCTGCCGGTGATCGGGGTGCCGGTGCCGTTGAAGTACCTGGACGGGCTGGACTCGCTGCTGTCCATCGTGCAGATGCCGGCGGGGATTCCGGTGGCGACGGTTTCGGTTGGCGGGGCGCGGAATGCCGGGCTGCTGGCGGTGCGGATGTTGGCGGCTTCGGATCTGCAGTTGCAGTCGAAGCTGGAGGAGTTCCAGCAGGGGTTGCAGGAGATGGTTTTGGAGAAGGATGCTGCGTTGAGGGAGAAGGCTGGGGAGTAGGGCCGGATTCGCGCTGGCTTGGGTCGGTTTTGCATTGCGGCTCGGTTTGTGGTGCGGTCCTTCTCGTGCTGGAGACCTTTTCGTGCCGGGTCGTTGCGTAGGCTGCGTGGTGGCGTAGCGGGGTGGTTGTTTCGTACGGGCGGCTCGTCGCGCTAGCGCGCGACGTTGCGCCCGGGACTCGTCCTGCACCCCGAAGCCGATGATGGTAACGACGGTCTGGATCACCTTGTCAAGGCTGGAAAGCGTGCCTTGACAAGGTGATCCAGACCGCGTGGAGGCTTCGGATCGAGGTGCGGGGCGGAGTCTGGGTGCAGGTCTTGTCGGGCGTATCGGTGGCCATTTCGTACGGCGGGTGGGTTGCGGGGTTGTCTGGCGGCGTTGCCGGGTGCGGTAGTCATTCCAATTCCAGGTGAGGTGCAAACCCAAGCTTCCCCACGCTCGAAAACCGCCACCTAGCTACGCCACTCACCCATGCACCCAGCCCTGGCCCTGCACCTCGATCCCCGCCTTCTCCGCGGTCTGGACCACGTGTCAAGGTACTCTTTCCCGCCTTGACACGTGGTCCGGACCGTGGTGACACTCAAAGATCGGGGTGCCCCTCGCAACCTATGCCCGGCGATGTTGCGCGCCAGCGCGACGAGCCGAAGGCATCAGGCGCTCTCCGGCAACCTCCTCCTCAACTCCCTCTTCAACACCTTCCCAGCCGCCGAAACCGGAATCTCATCCACAAAATACAATTCCCGAATCCGCTTATACGGCAGCACCTTCTCATTCACCGCCGAAATCAACCCCTCAGCCTCCACCGACGCTCCGGGCTCCCGCACCACGAACGCCACCGGCAACTCCCCGACATCATCCCGAGCCCGCCCCACCACAGCAGCACTCAACACCCCGGGAAGCGCGATCAACAACTCTTCCAACTCCCGGGGAAACACGTTGTACCCCTTGTACAACAGCATGTCCTTCTTGCGATCCACAATAGACAGATAGCCATCTTCATCCAGCACCCCGATGTCCCCGGTGTGCAACCACCCGTCCACCAACGCCGCAGCAGTCTCCTCAGCCCGGTTCCGATACCCCCGCATCATCTGCGGCCCCCGCAGGCACACCTCTCCCTCGACGCCGGCGCCGAGCGGCTCCTCAGACCCCTCCCCGACGATCTTCACCTCCGTGTCGAAGATCGGCCCGCCCACCGACCCGGCCTTCCGCAGCCCAGACCGATACGACGGTGCGATCACCGCCCCCATCGTCATCTCCGTCAGCCCGTACCCCTCGCTGATCACCACCCCGGGGAACCGCGAATGCAGGGCCCGGATCATCTCGTGGTTCATCGGCGCGGCACCGGACCCGATGCTGCGGACCGACGACAGGTCGGCCGTGTGAAAAGCCGGGGTCGCGAGCAGCGCGGCGAACAGTGCGGGCGCGCCGCCGAGTGAGGTGACCTGGAGGCGTTCCGCGTCGGCGACGTACGCGGCGGGGTCGAAGCGGGGGTGCAGCACGGTCGTGGTGCCGGTGAGCAGCGCCGCGTTGAGGCCGGCGATCACGCCCATCGCGTGGAACCAAGGGGTCAGGTTGATCGCGGTGCCGGTGCCGAGGCGGCCGGGCCACTCCTGCTCGCTGCCGATCTGGTCGAGGACGACGTCGCCGTTCGCGTCGAGCGCGGGGACGGAGCCGCTGCTCCAGCAGGCGGCCTGCAGGGTGTTGGTGACGATGTTGCGGTGCGTGAGCTCGACGCCCTTCGACCGGCCGGTCGTGCCGCCCGTGTACGCGAGGTGGGCCAGGTCGGTGGTGACATCGATGTCGACATCCGGACGGGTGGTGGGTGCGTCGGCGAAGAACTCGCGGAACTCGACCGAGCCCGGGACGGTGACCTCGCCGGGTGCCACCACGATCGTCAGCCGGGCCGGGATGCGGTCCGCGACCGCCGCGACGGCGCCCGCCACCGGCCCGAACGTGATCACGGCGGCGGCTTCGCAGTCCGTCAGCTGGAAGGCGAGGTCGTCGGGCGGGAGCAGGGGGTTCGTGGGGCTGAAGGTGGCCCCGGCCAGCAGGATCCCGTAGTAGGCGACGGGGTAGGCGAGGCAGTTGGGCAGGTGCACGGCGACCACGTCGCCCTTGCCGATGCCGCGGGCGAGCAGCGCGTTGGCGAACTTGCGGGCACCTGCGTAGGTTTCAGTGCAGGTGAGAGTGTCGTCGCCCATGGCGAACGCCGTGCGGTCGCCGAAGCGGGCTGCGGATCCGGCGAGTATCGAACCCACCGGGACATCGGGGTAGTCGAGGGAAGCGGGCAATCCGGGCGGCGGCGTCGACGCGGTGATGGCCATCACCCGACCTTACGAAGAGTGCGGTCAACGACACAAGAACGACTGACGCGCCCGGCGTGAACGAGCGCTAACATCGACGGAACTCTCCCCATTGCTGCAGAAGAGGTGACGGAAGTGGCCGAGGGCCTGTACCAGCTTGCCGAGGAGCACGAGGAGCTGCGGGCCGCGGTCCGGGCTCTGGCCGAGAAGGAGATCGCCCCGTACTCGGGGGAGGTCGACGAGCAGGAGCGGTTCCCGGTCGAGGCGCTGGAGGCGCTGAACAAGTCCGGGTTCAACGCGGTGCACATCGCCGAGGCCTACGACGGCCAGGGCGCCGACGCGGTGGGCGCGTGCATCGTGATCGAGGAGGTCGCCCGGGTCGACGCGTCGGCGTCGCTGATCCCGGCGGTGAACAAGCTGGGCACGCAGCCGATCATCCTGTCCGGGTCCGAGGACGTGAAGAAGCTGGTGCTCCCGTCGATCGCGACGGGTGAGGCGATGGCTTCCTACGCGCTCTCGGAGCGGGAGGCCGGTTCGGACACCGCGTCGATGCGCACCCGCGCGAAGCTCGACGGGGACCACTGGGTGCTCAACGGCACCAAGGCGTGGATCACCAACGCGGGTGAATCCACCTGGTACACGGTGATGGCCGTGTCCGACCCGGAGGCGGAGAAGAAGTCCAACGGGATCTCCGCGTTCGTCGTGCACAAGGACGACCCGGGCTTCTCCGTGGGCCCGAAGGAGCGCAAGCTCGGCATCAAGGGCTCCCCGACGCGGGAGATCTACTTCGAGAACTGCACCATCCCCGCGGACCGGATCATCGGCGAGCCGGGCACCGGCCTCAAGACGGCGCTGGCGACGCTGGACCACACGCGCCCGACCATCGGTGCGCAGGCCCTGGGCATCGCGCAGGGCGCGTTGGACGCAGCCGTGGCCTACGTCAAGGACCGCAAGCAGTTCGGCAAGGCCATCGCCGAATTCCAGGGCGTGCAGTTCATGCTCGCCGACATGGGCACCAAGATCGAGGCCGCCCGCCACCTCGTCTACGCCTCCGCCGCCGCCTCCGAACGCGGCGACAAGCGCGCCGGCTTCATGGCGTCCGCTGCGAAGACCTACGCCTCCGACATCGCGATGTCCGTGACCACCGACGCTGTCCAACTCTTCGGCGGCGCCGGCTACACCCGCGACTTCCCGGTCGAACGCATGATGCGCGACGCGAAGATCACCCAGATCTACGAAGGCACGAACCAGATCCAGCGGATGGTCATGGCCCGGGCACTGCTCAAGGGCTGAGGTTGCCCACGTTCGAAGACGAGGCGTTCGCCGCCTTCCGGCGTGGGGAGACGGAGCTCGTGGGCCGGCTGAGTCGGGCCGAGCTCGTCCGCGCGCGGGAGGCCGGTGACGTCCCCGGGCAGGTCGGGGCGTTGTGCATGCTGGCGCGCGTCGCCGTGCGGGGTGGTGACTTCGCGCGGTGCAGGGCGCTCGCCACTGAGGCCCTCGACCTGGCCCGAGGTACCGGCGACCGGGCGCTGCGGAAGTCGCCGGTGCACATCCTCGCGGGCGTTGCGCGCATGGCGGGCGACTTACAGACGGCGCGGGCCGGGTACCTGGAGAGCATCGCGCTGCGCCAAGAGCTGGGCCTGACCGAGGCCGTGGTCTGGGAGCAGCTCAACCTCGGCCACCTCGAACTGCGGACGGGCCACCCGGAGAAAGCCCGCGAGCTGTTCCGCGTCGTGCGGACCTGCGCGGCCGAGCACGACCTGGGGGACCTGCGGGCGTACGCCGCGCTCGCCGAAGCGGTCTTGGCCGAGACCGACGGGAAGCCCGCCGAGGCCGCGCGCCTGCTCGGCCACGCGGAGACGGCCCTGCGCGCCCGCGGCGAAGTCCTCGACCCGGACGACGCCGCGGAAGCAGCAGCACTGCGGACCCGCCTGATCGCCACGCTCGGACAGCCCGGGTTCGACACGCACTACGCGGAACCCTGACTGTCCGAAGTGGCCGGTGCCGTCCAGCTCGCCAGTAGCCGCAGGCGTTCCTCCGACGGGGAGCCCGGTTCCACTGTGGAGATACCCAGCGTCTGGTCGGGATCGTCGGCCGGGGTGAGGGCTTCGTAGCCGAGGATCAGCTCGCCGGCGAGCGGGTGGCGGTAGTGCTTCACGCCGTGGGTGCGTTCGAACACGTCGTGGTCGGCCCACCAGCGGCGGAAGTCCTGGTCGCGCACCGAAAGCTCGCCGATGAGCTCCGCGAGCGCCGGGTCGTGCGGGTGGCGCCCGGCGTAGAGGTGCAGCGAAGCGACGATCCCGCGGGCCGCGCCTTCCCAGTCGACGTAGAGCGAGCGCACGGTCTCGTCCAGGAAGATCAGCCGCGCCATGTTGCGCGAACGCGCCGGCAGCGCGGCGAAGTCGGTGTAGAGCACGCACGCCAGGTGGTTCCACCCGAGCACGTCCATCTTCCGCCCGAGCACCAGCGCCGGCACGTGCGTCAGGCTCTCCAGCGCCAGCTGCAGCCCCGGGCGCACGCGCTGGGGCGGCAGCGCGCGCGGTTTCGACCGCGTGGGCTTGGCCAGCGTGAACAGGTGCGTCCGCTCCAGGTCGGTCAGCCGCAGGGCCCGCGCGACGGCGTCGAGCACCGCTTCGGAGACGCTGAGGTTGCGCCCCCGCTCCAGGCGCACGTAGTAGTCCACGCTCACCCCCGCCAGCTGCGCCACCTCCTCGCGGCGCAGGCCCGGCACGCGCCGCGGGCCGGGGTGCGGTGTGAGACCCGCTTCCGCGGGCGTGATCTTCGCCCGCCGCGAGCGCAGGAACTCCCGGAGTTGCTCGCTCATGCGTCCAGCCTAAAGCGGATCACGCCCGTGAGAGGGGTTCTGCCAGACCCCCGGTACGACCGGTCCTCTCGGTCCCCGCCGCCGCGGTGTTCTCCTGGAAGTCATGGAACGCAGAACTCTCGGCGGCACCGGCATCTCGGTGAGCGGATACGCGCTCGGCACCATGATGTTCGGCGCCATGGGCAACACCGACCACGACGAGTCGGTCCGCATGATCCACACGGCGCTCGACGCGGGCGTCGACTTCCTCGACACGGCCGACGTCTACTCCGGCGGCGAATCGGAGGTCATCGTCGGCAAGGCGATCGCCGGCCGGCGCGACGACGTCGTGCTCGCGACCAAGTTCGGCCTGCCGATGGGGGAGGACCCGAACCACCGCGGGGCCTCACCGAGGTGGGTCAAGCGCGCGCTCGAGGACAGCCTCCGCCGCCTCGGCACGGACTACGTCGACCTCTACCAGCTGCACCGTCCCGACCCCGCGACGGACATCGACGAGACGCTCGGCGCGCTGTCCGACCTCGTGCGCGCGGGCAAGGTCCGTGCGATCGGCAGCTCGTTCTTCTCGCCGGAGGAGACCGTCGAAGCGCAGTGGGCGGCCGAGCGCCGCGGTCACCACCGCTTCCGCACCGAGCAGCCGCCGTACTCGATCCTCACCCGCGGCGTCGAGCAGCGCGTGCTGCCCACGGCCCAGCGCTACGGGATGGGCGTGCTGACCTTCGGCCCGCTCAACTCCGGCTGGCTCTCCGGCCGTGCCGACCCCACCACCGGGCACCGCAACGCCGGCCGCGGCGCCCAGATGTTCGACCTCTCCCGGCCCGGCGTGCAGGCCAAGGCCGCCGCGGTCGAGCAGCTCACCCGGGTCGCCGCCGACGCGGGGATCTCGCTGCCGCACCTGGCGATCGCGTTCGTCCGCGCCCACCCGGCCGTCACGTCGGTGCTCATCGGCCCGCGCCGGCCCGAGCAGCTGGCCGACCTCCTGGCCGGTGCCGACGTCGTGCTGGACGAGGCCGTGCTCGACCGCATCGACGAGATCGTCGCCCCGGGGGTCGACGTGCACTCGGGCGACTTCTACATCAGCCCCACGCCGGCGATCCTCGACAAGCGCTTGCGCCGCCGCTGATCACTTCGCGGTGGCGAGCAGCAGCCCGATGACCCGCACGGCGTCGTCGAGCCGCGGTTCGCCGCCGAGGAGCTGGGAGTACATGAACGAGTCGCCGATGCGGATCACAGCCTGCGCGACGGCGGTGGTCGGCACGTCGAAGCGCAGGCCGTTGCGGTCGAGCAGCTCGGTGAACAGCTGCGTCGCCCGGGCCTCGACCTCACCCGGTGCCATGATCACCTTCGCGAACAGCGCGGGGTCGTGGGTCGCGAGCTGCCGCAGCGGGGTCAGGGTGACCACCGTGTGCATGAAGCGCTCGACGACCACCAGCGTCGTCGCGAGGCCCGGGGGACCGGTCACGGCGGCCTCGACCGCGCGGTAGGTCCGTTCGGTGCTGTCGGCCAGCACGCGCCCGAGCAGCTGCTCGTGGTTGCCGACGCGCCGGTACAGCGTCGCGCGGCTCAGGCCGAGCTCGGCGGCCAGTGCCGACATGTCGATCGACTCACCGCGCAGGTACGCCTCGGTCGCCGCGCGGACGACGTCGTCGGTGGAGGGCGAGCCGCTCATCCGGGCATTGTGGCTGACAGCGGACGGTGCTTGCCAAACCACGCCGGACGTGAGACAAATTCTTTGTCTGTCTCAGGTGGAGGTGTGCATGACTTCGGTGACGGTGCCGGGCGGACAACAGGTGCACTACGTCGACCACGGCGGCGACGGCCCGGCGGTCTTGATGTTGCACAGCTTCCTGATGGACCACGGGATGTGGCAGCCGCAGATCGAGGACTTCGGCGCCGACTACCGCGTGATCGCGCTCGACGAGCGCGGCCACGGCGAAACCCCGGCCGAGCGGCCGTTCGACTACTGGGACGTCGCCCGCGACGCTTTCGCGGTGCTCGACCACCTCGGCGTCGAGCGCACCGCCGTGATCGGCACCAGTCAGGGCGGGTTCATCGGCCTGCGCATGGCGCTGCTGGCACCGGAGCGGATCACGGCGCTCGCCGTGCTGGGCACCTCCGCCGACGCCGAAACCCCGGAGTACGCCGCCGTCTACCGCCAGATCGGCGAGGTCTTCGCGCAGGGCGGAGCCGACGACGTGATCGAAGGCGTCGCCGCGATCTGCTTCGGCGACGGGTTTGCCGGCGCCGGCCCCTGGAAGGCCCGGTGGCGCGAACGCGTGCGGGGCGACCACGCCCGCCTGCTCATCCACGTCCTGACCGGCCGCGACAGCCTGGCCGACCGGCTCGGCGAGATCCAGACGCCCACGCTGGTCCTGCACGGCACCGCCGATCGCGCGTACGCGGTGGCACAGGCCGAAGCGCTCGTCGCGGGCCTGCCGCACGCCGAACCGCTCGTGACGGTCGAGGACGGCGCCCACTTCCTCAGCCTCACCCACGCGGCACAGGTCAACTCGCACCTCAAGGGGTTCCTCGCCGCGCACGTCGCCGGGAGGTAACCCCGGCCTCGCGGCCCTTGCCAAAGCGTGCCCCCCGTGCGAGAAAATGCCGGTCGAGGCGCGACGCGGAGGTGCGGATGGCTACGGTGACCGTGGACGGTGGGCAACAGGTCCACTTCGTCGACTACGGCGGTGACGGTCCGGCTGTCGTGCTCCTGCACAGCTTCCTGATGGACATCGACATGTGGGAGCCGCAGGTCGAGGCGTTCGGCGCCGACTTCCGGCTGATCGCGGTCGACGAACGCGGCCACGGCGGCACGCCCGCCGACGCGGATTTCGACTACTGGGACGTGGCCCGCGACGCGTTCGGCGTGCTGGACCACCTCGGCATCGAGCGGGCCGCCGTCGTGGGCACGAGCCAGGGCGGCTTCATCGCGCTGCGGATGGCGTTGCTCGAGCCCGGCCGCGTGACCGCCATGGCAGTGCTGGGCACGTCCGCCGAGGCGGAGGCCGAAGGGTCCGGCACGGTTTACCGGCACCTGATCGCGGCCTGGCTGGAGGCCGGGCCGGAGCCGCTGGTCGACGGCGTGGCCGTGTTCTGCCTCGGCGACTACGACGCGTCCGCGTGGAAGCAGAAGTGGCTCGGGGTTTCGGGCGAGCACTTCAAGCGGATCATGGAGACCCTCATCAGCCGCGACAGCGTGCTCGAACGGGTCGGCGAGATCCAGGCGCCGGTGCTCGTGCTGCACGGCAGCGGCGACAGCGAGTACCCGATGGCCAGGGCCGAAACGCTCGTGGCCGCGCTGCCCAACGCCGAACCGCTGGTCACGGTCGTGAGCGGCGCGCACTTCCTCAGCCTTTCGCACGCCGCGGACGTGAACCCGCACCTGAAGAAGTTCCTCGAAGCGCACGCCGCCGGAAAGTAACCCACTCGGGCGAGTTTCCGTTGCCCCGCTGACCCGTTGAACGATCATCGGGTTCCCACAGAGAGGTGGAGCGGGATGGGCGTGCGCGCGTTCGGACGACGGCTGGTGGTCTTCGCGGCGGCACTCGGAGCGGTGGCTCTCGGGACGGTGGCTCTGGGGACCGGCACTGCCAACGCGGCGGGGGAGGAACCCACGGGTCCCGTCCAGCCGAACATCATCTCGGCGGCGATCTACTCGGTCGCCCAGCCGACCGTCGCGCCACCCGGCGCCAACGATTGGGACTGCAAACCCACCGCGGACCACCCCTACCCCGTGCTGCTGTCCAACGGCACCACCGCCAACGCGTACGAGAACTGGGCGAACCTCTCGCAGGTCCTCGCCGACGAGGGCTATTGCGTGTTCGCCGGCAACTTCGGCGGTTCGCCGGGCAGCTTCCTCCAGACGGTCGGGCCGGTCGCGGGCACGGCGGCGCAGCTCGCTCAGTTCGGCGACAAGGTCCTCGCGGCGACCGGCGCGGCGAAGCTCGACGTCGTCGGGCACTCGCAGGGCGGCATGAACCCGCGGTACTGGATCAAGTACCTGGGCGGCGCCACGAAGATCGACAAGCTCATCGGGCTCTCGCCGTCGAACTACGGCACGAGCCTGTTCGGCCTGCTCAGCACCATCCAGGCGATCCCGCCGGCGCGCGACCTCGTGGGTGTCGCGTGCGCGTCCTGCAACGAGCAGTCCACGGGCTCGGCGTTCCTCACCGACCTCAACGCGGGTGGCGACACCGTGCCCGGCATCGACTACACCGTGATCCAGACGAAGTTCGACGACGTCGTCACGCCCTACACCAACGCGTTCCTCAAGCCGGCGCCGAACGTGAAGAACATCGTGCTCCAGGACGTCTGCGCGCGGGATTTCACCGACCACCTCGGCATCCCGTACGACCCGATCGCGCAGCGCGAAGTGCTCAACGCGCTCGACCCCGGGCACGCGCGGACACCGAAGTGCGTGTTCGTGCCGCCGGTGCTCAGCTGATCGCGGGCACCGGGCGTCACAGGGCCTGGTGCATCACGTGCAAGCCGACGTAGCCGTGCACCGGGTGGTGGAACGCCTCGGGCACCGTGCCGAGCACGGTGAAGCCGAGTGACTTCCACAGGGCCACCGCGTGGGTGTTGGTTTCGACCACGGAGTTGAACTGCATCGCGCGGTAGCCCGTGGCGCGGGCCCACTCGAGCACGTGAGCGCCGAGGGCCCGCCCGACGCCCCGCCCGGACCGCGCCGGGTCGACCATGAAGCTGGCGTTGGCGACGTGCGCGCCGGGACCCTGCTGGTTCGGGCACACCTTCGCCGAGCCCAGCACGGTTCCCGATTCGTCCACGGCGACCACGGTCCGGCCGGGCGGTTTCTGGTACCAGAGGGCTCTCGCGTCCTGTTCGCGCAGGTCGCGCGGCAAGGTGTAGGTCTCGCCGGCGGCGACGATGTCGTGCAGGAACGGCCAGATGGCGGGCCAGTCTTCGCCCGTCGCGTCGCGGATGAGCACGCTTCGAGGATCGCGGAAACAGGGTACGAACGCGAAGTCTTTTCGACCCGTTGGGCCATTCCGGTTGTGCAGGCTGCTCGGCGAGTGTCACAGTCGTCGGCATGTTCTGGCCGGTCCCTGACACCTGGAAGCCGCGCGACGACGCCGAGCTGGTTGCCGGCTGGCGCCTGTGGCTCGAGCTGAGCGACCGCGCCTGGCCGACCGCCGCGTGGGACGGCACGCCCGCCGACGCCGTCAACCAGCTGCGGGACCTCCTCGAAGCCTGCGACGACATCGAGACTTGCTACCGCCAGTCCTGCGCCGAGCCGGTGGAGGAGTTCGTGCACGTCATCCAGGGGCTGGTGCTCTGCGCGAGCGCCGTGATCGGCCTCTGGTGGGACGACTACGCACCCCTGGACCCCGACCGCGCGACGAAACTCCACGAGGACCTGCAGCGCTTCGCCTCCCACGCCGAGCAGGTGCTCACGCTGCTCGCCACCCACGGCGGCTGGGCGGCGCTGGATTCGGTGCGCCGCCGACCGGCCTGAGCGGGTTGCGCCGAACGGCCCAGTTCGCCGCCGCGCGCGGATAACCCCCGGTGCGGGCGGGTAAGCGCGGGGGCACGGAGGTGCCCGATGAACTCGCCCGCTCCCCAGGCCGGCCCCGCTGACCGACCCCGCACTGAGAGACCCCGCGTCGACAGACCCCGCGTCGAGAACCCTCGGCGCAGCGAGGTGGCGCAAGCGCTCGGGCGCGCCGGGCTGGTCTGCTACGGCCTGGTGCACCTGGTCGTCGCCTACCTCGCGCTGCGCATCGCGTTCGGCGGCAGCGGCGCGCCCGCCGACCAGACCGGCGCCCTGCAGGAAGTCGGCTCGACGTCGTTCGGCCGCGTGGTGCTGTGGGTGCTCGCGCTCGGGCTGATCGCGTTCGGGATGTGGCAGGTGCTCATGGCCGCGACGGGGTACGAGTGGACCCGCGGTGGCGAGCGGGTGCGCAAGCGCCTCGGCTCGGCCGGCCGCGCGATCGTGGTGTTCGCGCTCGCGTACAGCGCGATCCGCATCGCGCTCGGGGCCGGAACTGCCGACGGGAACCAGAAGCAGCAAGAAGTCACGGCGAGGCTCCTCGCGCTGCCGGCCGGCCCGGCGATCGTGGTGGTCGTCGCGAGCTGCGTCGCCGTGGTGGCCGTCGCGTGCGGGGTCAAGGGCGTGCGGCGGACGTTCCGCGAGGACTTGAACACCGCCGAGCTGCCGCCGGCGACGCGGCGCTGGGTGACGCGCCTCGGCACCGGCGGCTACCTCGCGAAAGGCGTGGTGTTCGCGGTGGTGGCCGCGCTGCTCGCGTACTCGGGCCTGCGCTCGGACGCCCACGAGGCCGGCGGCCTCGACAAAGCGCTGCGCACCTTGGCGGACCAGCCGCTCGGACCGGTGGTGCTGACGGTCGTCGCGCTGGGGCTGGCCGCGTTCGGCGGGTACTGCGGCGGGGCCGCGTGGGCGCACCGGCGGTGAACCTCATTTCGGGCGGTACTCGGCGAATTCGCTGAAGAACACCCCCTCACCCTGGGACAACGCGGGCAGCGCCTGCTCGAACGCGGGCACGGAGGCGGCGGGGATCGTGCCCGTGAGGGTGCAGGACGCGGGCGTCACCGTGGGCTCGTCGGGGATGGCGCGCAGGTCGGCGAGTTTGCGGAGCAGGCCGCTCAGCGCGCCGGCCGGGGCGTCGACCTCGAAGCGGTGCACGGGTTCGTGCACGCGGGTGCCGGCGCGGCGCAGAGCGGCGCGCAGCACGAGCGGGGTCATGCCGCGGAAGTCGGCCGCGGTGGACAGGGGCGGGTAGAACGCGGCGTCGGTGAGGGTGACCACGCAGTCGATCACCGGGCGGCCGCCGGGACCGTCGCGCAGCACCTCGCGGACGGTGTCCTCGATGGCCTTGTGGAACGCCAGCGGCAGCGAACCCAGTTCGACCTCCAGGCGGTAGCCGACGCCGGAGCCGGGCGGGCCGGGCTCGACGCGCAGGCCGACCGTCGCCCAGAAGAACACGCGTTCGTCCGGCGCCGGGTGGCGCACGGCGTGGCCGGAGCCGCGCAGGCGATCGGCCAGCAGGATGCGGGATTCCTCGAACACCGCCCGCAGTCCGAACTCCTCGTCGAGCGTCGAGCGCAGGACCTCCTTCTGCACTTCGCCGTAGAGCTGCACGGACACGTCGTGTTCGTGCCGGCGGACGCTGATCAGCGGGTCCTGTTCGGACAGTCGTTCCAGCGCCGCGTACAGGGCGCCACCGTCGTCCGGGTGTTCCGGGCGCACCAGGGTTTCCAGGCTGGGCGGCGCGAAGAACCCCGGACCCGCCGAGTCCGGCGGCGCACCGAGGTGATCGCCGATGCGGACGTCCTTCAGCCCCCACACGCGCGCGACGTCGCCCGCGCACGCGACGCCGTCCACCGGCTGCGCGCCGTGTTCGTAAACGCGCACGGCCGACGCGCGGCCGGTCAGCTCGACCGTCCCGTCGACCGTGCGGCGGTGGACCGGGAGTGGTCGCCGCGCGGCCAGCGAGCCCGACCGCACCCGGACGTACGCGATCTTCTCGCCCGCGCGGCCGCGTTCGATCTTGAACACGGTGGAGGACAAGGGACCGGCGCCGGTTCGTTCCCGCGCGGGGAACAGCTCCCGCACGCGGGAAACCAGCGAAGCGACGCCGGCGCCCGTGATCGCGGAGCCGAAGACCACCGGGTGCACGGCGCCGCGCGCGACTTGCCGAACCAGGGCGGCGTGGTGGTCGGGCTCACCACCGTCCACATAGGAAGTCAGGAACTCGTCGTCGTCCGCCAGCGCGTCGGCGAGCGCCGGGCCGGGTGGCAGGGGCACGGGTTTTGCCTGCGGCGTGCCGAGTCCGGTCACCGTGTCGAGCGCGACGCAGCGCGGTGAGAGCCGGGTGCGCAACGCGTCGAGCAGCGTCACCTCTTGGGCGCCGACGCGGTCGATCTTGTTCACGAACACGAGCACGGGAATGTCCAGCCGCCTGAGCGTGCGCATCAGCACGCGCGTCTGCGCCTGGACACCGTCCACTGCGGACACGACGAGCACGGCGCCGTCGAGCACGCCGAGGGCGCGTTCGACCTCGGCGATGAAGTCGTCGTGGCCGGGGGTGTCCACGAGCGTGAGGCGGTGCTCGCCCGTGGTCACGGCGACCACGGCGGACTTGATGGTGATGCCGCGGCGGCGTTCGAGGTCCAGCGAATCGGTCTGCGTGTCGCCGCCGTCGACGCTGCCGAGGTGACCGATCACGCCGGTCTCGAAGAGCAGGCGCTCGGTCAGGCTGGTCTTACCGGCGTCGACGTGAGCGAGGATGCCGATGGTCAGGGTGTGCATGCGCGGGTGAGGTCCTCATCGGTGCGGGGGACAGGCCGAACTGGGGTCGATCGGTCTGTCGGCGCATCGGGGTCTCCTCACCGTCGTGGTTTTCGGGACCATACCCATCGGGACCGGACGCGTACAGCGAGTATTTCCGGGTTCCTGTCGGCTTCCTGTCGATCACCCGCCGGAGCGGGCGTCGCGGCTGCTGCCTGCCCTACCTTGGGCCGAGACAGTTGATCTTTCCCCTACTGGGAGCTCTGACCTGTATGTTCGCTCGAACCAAGGACGTCGCGCTGCTGCTGGGCCGCCTCGGCGTGGCCGTGGTGTTCTTCGCCCACGGCGTGCAGAAGTGGAACAGCGGCGTCGGCGCCACCGCGGACTTCTTCAGCCAGGTGGGCGTGCCGCTGCCCAGCGTCGCGGCGGTCTTCGTGATCGTGCTGGAGGTGCTCGGCTCCGTCGCGTTCGTCGCCGGCTTCCTGCTGCCGCTCGTCGCGCTCGGCTACGTCGTGGACATGGCGGGCGCCCTGATCTCGGTCCACGCGCCGCACGGCCTCACCGGCACGGGCGGGTACGAACTCGTCCTGGTGCTCGGCCTCGCCGCCCTCGCCCTCGGCTTCAACGGCGGCCGCCTCTCGCTCGACCACGTGTTGTTCTGGCGCAAGCGCGAGCACCGGCAGGCGCAGGTGGGGGACCTGGAAACGGTCTGAGCACGGCGCGGCGGCGGGCTCGGGGCGAGCCCGCCGCGCGCGGCTACGCCAGGTCGGCGGTGGTGCGTTCGGCTTCGCGCTTGCGGGCGAGCTTCTCCGGGTCCGCGTGCGTGACCTGCACCAGGTGGGCGCTCGCGGCGAGCGGCACCAACAGCCCGTCGAGCACCCCGTCCGGCACGCTCCAGTCCAGGGTGGACAGCACGCGGTCCGCGGCGGTCAGGCCGAGCTTCTCGGCGCGCGACCGCGCTTCGGCCAGCACCTCGTCCACTGTGGACGAACCCAGTGCAGGGGTGTCGCCGGGGATGGGGGACAGGGGCGTGAACTGGTCGCCCGACGTGCGGGCCTCGGTGAGGTAGTCCAGTGCGCCGCCGGGTGGCGGCGTCGAGAGACCGCGGCCCATGGGGTCGAGCGAGACGACGGCGACGGCGGGCGCGTCGACCGAATCGTCCGGGCCGATGAAGACCACGCGGGCGCCGCCGTGGTCCGGGACCACGCGCGCGCCGGCCCACCAGGCGCCGAGCAGGACGCCGGCGGTCTGCCAGTGCGCGGGCAGCCGCACGGCGACGTCGTCTCCCGGCTCGACGTCGAACTCGTCGACGAGCCAGTTGGCCGTTTTCGCGGCCCAGTTCAGCGTGGTCGCCACCGACAGTTCGACCCGGCTGCCGACCCGGTCGTCGTAGTGCGTGATCAGCGGTTTCGCGGGTGAAGCCAGCAGCGGCCGCACCAGCTCTTCGGCCAAGCTCATGCGCCCACCTCGCTGACGCTCGGTGCGCCGTGCGCCGAGGACGCTGTGTTGGATGATTCGGTCGCAAGCTCCCTCATGGCGCCCAGGCTAGTTCAGTTGACGCACGGCACACCGGGGATGCCCGACTGCAGCTGCAGCACCGGCGCCCCCGCGGCGGCCCCACCGCCACCCGCCGGCGCGCGCCCGGCCAGGCCGGCCACGAACTTGCGCACCGCGGCGGGGTCGAGCTCGACGATGCTCTGCCCGTCGGCGCTGCGGCCGTTCGCGGTGATCACCGGGACCGTCGAGAAGGTCAGGTCGCCCGACGCGACGCCCTTCACCTGCTGCGCGAAGTCGAGCACGTCGAGCCCGTCGTCGAGCACGATCGAGCGGTGCACCGCGTCCATCAGGTTGCCCACGGTCCCCGGGCTGGTCAGGGTGCCCGCCGAGAGCACCTGGTGCAGCGCCGAGGACAGGAAAGCCTGCTGCCGCACGATCCGGTCCAGGTCGCCGTG
Source organism: Amycolatopsis sp. NPDC051903 (assembly GCF_044452505.1). Classification (NCBI taxonomy): domain Bacteria; kingdom Bacillati; phylum Actinomycetota; class Actinomycetes; order Pseudonocardiales; family Pseudonocardiaceae; genus Amycolatopsis; species Amycolatopsis sp. NPDC051903. The sequence continues at coordinate 775,346 of NZ_JBITBT010000001.1, forward strand.
CGGCAGGTTCTTGCGCTGGCGCACGAACGACAGCGCCTCCCCGCCTGACACCTTCTGCACGCCACGGCGGAAGTCGGCGCCCGAGTCCTTGTCCGACGTCGCGTGGTTCAGGCACACCTGAACGCCGCCGAGCGCTTCCGTGAGCAGGTAGAAGCCCAGCAGGTTGATCTCGGCGTAGTGGTCCACGCGGACCTGCGTGAGGTCCTGCACGGTCTGGACCAGTACGCGCCGGCCCTCGGCGTCGGAGTCGCGCTCGATCTTGGCCTGATCGTGCTCGCCCTTGGCGCGTTCGGCGTCCGCGAACTGGGCCTTCGCCACGCCGTACGCCGAGTTGATCTTCGCCTGGCCGCGGCCGGGAATGGTGACCCAGCTGTCGCGAGGGATCGAGACGCCCGACGGTTTGCCGCCGTCCTTCGGGAAGCGCAGCAGGATGATCGTGTCGGTGTTGATGCCCGCCTTCTCCTCGGTGCGCAGCGACTTCAGCACGCTCGTCGGCAGCGGGTTGCCCTGCGCGTCGGTGCGCGCGTCGCTGCCGACGAGCAGGATGTCGGTGGCGCCGTCGTCGGCGGGCGGTGCGGGTGGTTCACCCGCGCGAGGGACCAGGACGTCCGTCGTCGGGACCTTGCTCTGCAGCTGGTCCTTCGTCGCCCACGCGTAGCCGGTGACGCCCAGCGCGAGCACCGAAACGAGCCCGACGGCGATCCGGCGGGTGATGCGCCCGGCGCGGCCGGGGCGGCGGTGCGCACCCGTGGTGCGCGGAGTCGGCTGCGGCAGGTCCATCCGGGGGTAGGGCGACGGCTTCCACCCGCCCGTTTCGTCACCGTCTGTGTCCGGTTCCGGGGTGGACTCGTCGTCGGCCGGACCTTCGTCGTCGGCCGGTTCGCGGTCGACCGGCTCGGCCTCGCCGGCCGCCTCGCCGACCTCGGGTTCCGCCGTCGGCTCCGGGCTCCCGGCTTCCGATTCCGGCTGGTCCTCGTGCTCGTCGCTGTGCTCTGCCACCCCACGTACCTCCCCATGCCCAGCCTAGAGGCCGCCCCCGGCCACCACGCTGAGTGCCCGACTCTAGTTGACGCAGGGCACTCCGCCGGCCGTGATCGGCGGAGCCGTCGACGGCGGCGGCGAGACCGGCTGGGAAACCGGCGCGCTCGGCGTCGTCGTGACCGCCGAGCCCGCGCCGGCGTTCGTCCCGGCGCGGTCCTTGCCCAGCAGCACCCGCACGTGCCCGGCCGCGACGTCGGAGTCCGGCTCGGCCTGCGGGTCGCCGCCGAGGGCCTGGCGCACGAGCGCGAGCGCGCTTTCGTCGGCCGGGTTGTATCGCAGCACCGTGGCCGAGCGCGTGGACAGCCGCGTGTCGTTCGTGAGCGTGAAACCCTTGCCCTGCAACAGGGTGCGCATCTGCGCCGCGGCACCCGTGCCGCTGCCGTCGAACAGTTCCACCGTCACGGCGTTCGCGCCCGGCAGCGTCGAGGCGGTGGGCGTGGCGGACGCGGCGGGCGCCCCGCCGTCGGAGGTCAGCCGGCCCACCTCGGCCTGCACCTGCGCCGGGTCGACGCGCAGCACGTCCGCGCCCCCGATCACCGCGTCGCCTTGCGTGGGGATGGTGTGGAACTCGACGTTGCCGCCCGTGAGCCCGCGCATCTGCTCCGCGAACTCGGTGAGGTCCCAGCCCGCCGACAGCACCACGGACTTCTTCACGGCGGCGACCAGTTGCGCGATCTTGACCGGGTCGGCCAGCACGTCGCTCGAGAGCACCTTGCGGGCCAGGCCCGACAGGAACGCCTGCTGGCGCGCGATGCGGTCGAGGTCGCCGCCCTGCAGGCCGTAGCGCTGGCGCACGAACGCGAGCGCCTGCACACCCTGGATCGTCTGCCGGCCCGCCGGCAGGTTCACGCCGGACTTCTTCTCCTGCACCGGCGCCTTGAGGCACACGTCGACGCCGCCGATGGCCTTGGTGATCTCGTAGAAGCTCGCGAGGTTCACCTCCGCGTAGCGGTCGATCATGCCCGGCTTGCCGATGAACTTCTCGAGCGTGGCCACGAGGTTCTTGCGACCGGCCACCTTCGACTTCTCGTCGACGTCCTTGAGATCGGTGTCGCCGCGGTTCTGCAGCGTCTTGGACGTGTCGTTGTACGCGTACACGTACGCGCTGTTGAGCTTGTGCTTGCCGAACCCGCCGGTGATCTCGACGTAGGAGTCGCGCGGGAACGAGATCGCGATCGCGTGCTCCCCGTTCTGCGGGATGTGCACCAGGATCATCGTGTCCGTCTGCTTCTCCCCGTCGGCGATGCCGGCGTGGAGCATGTCGAGCACCTCGCGCGGCAGCGGGTTGCCCTGCGCGTCGGTGCGGCTGTCCTGGCCGACCAGGAGGATGTCGACGGCCCCGTCGAGCGGCTTCGCGTGCAGCTGCGGCTGGTCGAAGATCTCGGTGGTCGAGAACCCGTGCTGCGGGTCGCCGATGAACTGCCAGCCGTACCACGTGAGCGCGAGGACGACGATCGACACCAGGGACAGGAAGACCTTGCCACCGCGGCGCAGCGCGACGACCGCGACGCGGCGGCGGGAAGCAGGTATCGGTGACCCGGGCCACTCGGTCACGCGTTCCTCCCCAACCATGCCCGCTGGGCACCAGCGTGCCTGCTGGAGACTCTACCGACTCTCGTGTGAGCCATCCGTAGGCTGGTGGTCTGATTGCCCGGTCGGGCACGGGAGACGGGCAGGAAGGTGGAAGAGGATGCGGGTCCTGGTCACGGGCGGTGCGGGGTTCATCGGATCGCACTACGTCCGGCAGGTGCTTTCGGGTGCGTTCCCGACGCTGGGTGACGCCGAGGTGGTGGTGCTCGACAAGCTCACGTACGCGGGCAACGAGGCCAACCTCGCGCCGGTCGCCGGCAGCCCCCGCCTGCGCTTCGTGCGCGGCGACGTCTGCGACGCCCCGCTGGTCACCGACCTCGTGCGCGGGGTGGACCTGGTCGTGCACTTCGCCGCCGAGTCGCATGTGGACCGTTCGATCCTCGGGTCGGCCGATTTCGTGCTCACCAACGTGCTGGGCACCCAGACGCTGCTGCAGGCCGCGCTGGAGGCGGGCGTCGGCAAGTTCGTGCACGTGTCCACCGACGAGGTCTACGGGTCCATCGAGGACGGTTCGTGGTCGGAGGACCACGTGCTGGAGCCGAACTCGCCGTACTCGGCGTCGAAGGCGTCGTCCGACCTGATCGCGCGCTCGTACTTCCGCACGCACGGGATGCCCGTGTGCGTCACGCGGTGCTCGAACAACTACGGGCCGTACCAGTTCCCGGAGAAGGTGATCCCGCTGTTCGTCAGCAACCTCCTCGACGGCCTGAAGGTGCCGCTCTACGGCGACGGCCTGAACGTGCGCGACTGGCTCCACGTCGACGACCACTGCCACGGCATCCAGCTCGTCGCCGACGGCGGCAGGCCCGGCGAGATCTACAACATCGGCGGCGGCACGGAGCTCACCAACCGCGAGCTGACCGGCCGGCTGCTGGAGGCCGTCGGGGTCGGCTGGGAGCGCGTGGAGCCCGTGACCGACCGCAAGGGCCACGACCGGCGCTACTCCGTCGACATCACCAAGATCAGCGGCGAACTCGGTTACGCTCCGCGGGTGTCCTTCGAGGACGGTCTGGCGGGTACGGTGCGCTGGTACGCGGACAACCGCGCGTGGTGGGAGCCGCTGAAGGGCCGCGCCTCGCTCGGGACGTCCTGAAGTCTTTTCACGTGGAGGTGACGGCGGTGCGGCTGGCTCTGCTCGTACCCGGGGGTTCCGGCCAGCTCGGCCGGGACCTGGCAGCGCTCGCGGGTCCCGAGCTGGAGGTGGTCGCGCCGGGCTCGGCGGAGCTGGATGTGCGGTCGGCCGGGTCCGTCGTGGCCGGGGTGGACGCGCTGGTTTCGCGCGCGGCTGACTCCGGCGCTGTGCCGGTCGTGGTGAACGCGTCGGCGTACACCTCGGTTGATGCTGCTGAGGCGGATGAGGTGCGTGCGTTCGCGGTGAACGCGGACGGGCCGCGGGTGCTGGCCGCGGTGTGTTCGTCGCGGCGGGTGCCGTTGGTGCACGTGTCGACGGATTACGTGTTTCCCGGGGATGGTTCTTCGCCGTACGAGGTCACGGACGCGCTGAAGCCGTTGGGTGCCTACGGGCGGACCAAGGCGGCCGGGGAAGACGCGGTGCTGGGGTCGGGGGCGTCGGCGTGGGTGGTGCGGACCAGTTGGGTTTACGGGAAGCACAGGGCGAATTTCGTCAAGACGATTCAGCGGCTGGAGGGTGAGCGGGAGCAGCTGACCGTTGTGGACGATCAGGTGGGGTCGCCTACGTGGGCTGCTGATTTGGCCGGTGGGTTGGTGGAGCTGTCCCGGCGGATCGCTGCCGGGGAGGGGCCGGAGTCTCGGGTGTTGCACTGCACTGGGGGTGGGGAGACTTCGTGGTGGGGGTTTGCCCGGGCGATTTTCGAGGAGATCGGGGCGGATCCGGAGCGGGTTCGGGCTTGTACGACGGACGAGTTTCCTCGCCCGGCGCCCAGGCCGGGGTATTCGGTGCTGTCGAATGCTTCTTGGCGAGAGGCTGGGTTGACGCCGTTGAGGAATTGGCGGGAGGCGTTGGCGGAGTACTTTCGGGCGTAGGCGTATTTACGTGGTCGCGGGCGATTTTGGTGGTCGCGGGCGGCTCGTCGCGCTGGCGCGCGACGTTGCGCTGGGGGCTGGGGAACACACCCCGATCTTTGATTGTCACTACGGCACGGAACCCCTTGTCAAGGCGGGAAAGCGTACCTTGACAAGGGGTTCCGTGCCGTGTGGAGGGCGGGGATCGAGGTGCAGGGAGGGGGCTGGGTGGTTCCCTCGCCGGGGAGAGTGCTGCGGTAGCCGTGGTGGGGTGGTGCGGTAGCCGTGTTGTGCAGTGCAGTGCAGTGCAGTGAAGTGCGGTTAGCGGTTGGCGGCGCGGTGGTAGGCCTCGACGGTCAGGGTGGCGCAGCGGCGCCAGGTGAAGCCCGAAGCGTGGGTGCGGCGGGCGGTCGAGGTGGCGGTGGCGTGGGGGTCTTCGACGGCCTGGCGGAGGGCGGCGGCGAGGGCGTCGACGTCGTCGTAGGGGACGAGGGTGGCGCAGGGGCCGGCGACTTCGCGCAGGGCGGGGATGTCGGTGCACACCACGGGGACGTCGGAGGCCATGGCTTCGAGGACGGGCAGGCCGAAGCCTTCGTCGCGGGAGGGCAGGACCAGGGCGGCGGCGCCGGCGACGACCGTGCGGAGGTCCACATCGGACAGATAACCGGTCTGGCCCGAGCGGGGCAGGCGGGGGAACGGGCCGGGGCCGGCGAAGACCAGGGGCGGCAGGTCGGGCGCGGAGGCGTGGGTGCGGGCGAGCCAGTCGAGGCCCTTGCGCGGGCCGGCGGCGCCGGCGAAGAGCAGGTACTTGCCGGGCAGGCGGAGCTTGGCGCGCTGGCCGTCGTCCGGGGGGCGGGCGGTGAACCACGCCGGGTTGACGCCCAGGGGGGTCACCACGATCTTGTCGCGGGGGACGTCGAGGCGGCCGGCCACGGAGTCGGCGACGGCGGCCGTCGGGGTGCAGATGACGTCGGCGCGGTGGGCGCCGCGGCGGACCAGGTCCGGCAGGGAGCGGTCGGACGGCGCGAGTTCCTCGGGTGCGTCCAGGAAGGCCAGGTCGTGGATCGTCAGCACGCCGGCGGCGCGGAACCGGCCGGGCAGCACGAAGTTGGTGCCGTGGACGACGTCGGTGGGGCCGGCGAACAGCTCGACCGGCGGCAGCTGCGAACGCAGCCACGCCCGGCGCAGCAGCCGCGCGGGCACGGGCATGCCGCGGGCCCGCGCGCCGTGCGGGAGCACGCCCCGCAGCTTTCGCCAGCCGCGCAAGGTGAACGCGACCGCGCGGGGGTCCACTTCGGACATCGACGCGAGCTCTTCGCTCAGCGCGGCCGTGTAGCGGCCGATGCCCGTGCGGGAGCCGAGGAGCGGGGTGCCGTCGAGCAGCACGCGAAGCGGTCGGTCAGCCACGGTTCAGCCGGTTCCGCGCGACCTTGACGACCCGCCCGCCGACGCGCCGCGCGAGCTCGCCCGGACCGCCCTGCGCGAGGTACTCGCGCACGAGGTCCAGGTCGCGGCGCACGAGCGCGCCGCCGCGCACCGGGGCCGTGGTGGTGAGGTCCGCGCCGCCGGGCAGCCGGTCGGCGGCCGGGCGCGGGTTGCGGCAGAACTCCACCAGCGGCTTCAGCGCCTCCGGCCACGCGAACCGGCGCGCGACCTCCGCGATCCGCTCGACGCAGCCCGCCGCGAACTCCTCGTCGTAGAGCGCCTTCTCCAGCGCGGCCGCCAGCGCCTCGGCGTTCTCGGCCGGCACGACGACCCCGAGCCGCTCCGTGCGCACGAGGTCGGCGAACGCGTCGCCGTCCGTGGTGACGATCGGCAGGCCCGCCCACAGGTAGTCGAGCACGCGCGTGCGGAACGCGAACGTGGTCTCGACGTGCTCGTAGTGCGTGGTCACGCCGCAGTCGGCGTCGAGCAGCCAGTTCTGGCGCTCGCCGTAGGGCACCCACTGCTCGTTGAAGAACACGTGCTTGTCGGTGAGCCCGAGGGAATCCGCCAGCCGGATGGTGCGGGCGCCGATGTCCATCTCGGCGACCTCGGGGTTCGGGTGCTTCATGCCCAGGAACACGAGCCGCGCGTCGTCGCGGTTCCGGCGCACGAGATCCATGGCGCGGATCAGGGTCAGCGGATCGAACCAGCTGTACACGCCGCCGGCCCACAGCACGACCTTGTCCGACTCGCCGAGACCCAGCGAGGACCGCAGACCGGGACCGGTGCGGACGGGCGCCTGCGGCGACAACCCGAACGGCACCACCGCGAGCAGCGACTGCGTGGTCGGGTCCGCGTCGTACAGGCGAGGCGACAGCCGGCCCAGCGCCGCGAGGTGCCCGAGCCAGAAGTGGCGCTGCCGCTCCGACGCGCAGAGGAAGAAGTCGGCGCGCTCCAGCTGCGCGTCGAGCACCTTCGTGACGCCCGCGAGGTCGAGCGCGCGCTGGTCGTCGGCCACGCCCTTGCCCTGTTCGAGCAGCTCCAGGTGCATGGGGTCGTAGACGTCGGCGACCACGATCTTGTTCGCGTGCTGGCGCTTCAGCGTCGGCGCGAGCTCCAGCACGTGGCCCTGCAGGATCACGACGTCGGCCCACTCGACGGGCCCTTCGAGGTCGCGGAACTTGCCCGAGCTGACCTTGAACGCCGCGGGCGGCGCCGACAGCAGCGGGTTCGTGGTGATCAGGTGCACGTCGTGCTCGGCGGCGAGCGTCGCGGCGATGTTCCACGCGCGGATCGCCGGGCCGGCCATGCGCTCGGTGATCGAGTCGCCGGTGAGCACGAGGATCCGGCGCCGCTGGCCGAACACCTCCTCGATGCCGAACGCCTCGACGAGGATCTCGTGGGCCCGCAGGTAGTCCGGCAGCGGGTATGCGGGCTCCAAAGCCTTGCGCAGCAACGGAAGCAGGTCGGCGTCCGATCGGGTGCGCGCCGCCTGTTCGACGGCGCGCGACTCGGCCAGCGACGGCATCAGCTCCACGAACCGGTCGATCGCCAGCACGCCCGCGAGCGTCGTGCGCGGCACCGCGACGTCGTCCGTCTCCACCGGCCCGACGCCCTTTTCGAGGTTGAGCCGCTCGGGGTCCAGCCCGCCGCGCGCGGTGGCCCGCCGGACGGCCAGCGCGAGCGCCGCGGGCAGCGCTTTGGCGAGCGATTCGTCGGAGAGGTTCTTGTACAACGCGGCCAGCGCGTTGCGTTCGAGCAGGAAGGTCTCGCGGCCGGTCTCCGGGGCGTCGACGGCCGACATCGTGCCGTGGTGGCGGTGGTAGGCGAGCGACTCGGGCACGTACCGCACGCGCCAGCCGCGCAGGTTCAGCCGCCAGCCGAGGTCGACGTCCTCGTAGAACATGAAGAAGCGCTCGTCGAACCCGCCGAGCTCGGCGAACACCGACGCGCGCACGAACATCGCCGAGCCGGTGCCGAAGAGCACGTCCTTGGCCACGTCGCGCTCGGCCTCGGGCACGTCGGCCAGCGGACTGCCCGCGTGGCGCTTGTAGCCCATGCCGAACCAGGTCAGGCCGGCGTCGACGAAGTCGGTGCCGGTGCCCTCCCAGTCGACGACCTTGCTCGCCACCGCGGCGACGGTCGGCTGCGCCCGCAGCTCGGCGACGGCCGCGGAGATCCACGCGGGCGCCGGGCGGGCGTCGTTGTTGAGGAAGGCGAGCACTGTGCCGTTCGCGTGCCGCGCGCCGAAGTTGCACCCGCCCGCGAAGCCGCTGTTGACCGGCGACTCGAGCACGGTCGCGCCCGGCACGGCGGCGCGGATGCGCTCCGCGTCGTCACCGCCGGACGCGTTGTCGACGCAGATCAGCTCGACGTGCTCGTAGTCCAGGTCGGAGGACAGCGCCCGCAGGCAGGTGATCGTGTCTTCGGCGCCGCGGTAGTTCACGACGATCACCGAGACGAGCGGCAGCGGTTCCCCCTGAGCCAAGACGAGCTCCTGTCCGTGATGTCGGGCCTCGCCCAGCTTAAAGGCCCGCCCACGCGTCCCAGATCGCCCCTCGGCCCAGGGCTGTGACCTCGTCGATGATCTTGCGCTCGCGCAGCGTGGCCGGCAGCCGCGTGAGCACCTCGGCCAGCACTCGGACGCGGAGGCCGACCCGGAAATTGGCGGCAGCGGGCTTGCGGGGGCGCAGCGGCAGCAGGGCCGTGATCGCGGCGAAGCGCAGGACCTCGCGCGCGGCGACGACGGCCGGCGCGCACCGCAGGAGCATGAGGAGGCGGTTGCGCTCGTTCCAGCGGTGGAACAGCGGCGAGCCGGGCTTCGTGCTGGCGCCGTGGAGGTGGTGGACGCGGGCCTTCGGCGCCGCCACGACGTGCCAGCCGGCCAGCCGCAGCCGCCACGCGGTGTCGGTGTCCTCGTAGTAGCAGAAGAAGCTCGCGGGCACCCCGCCGACGGCGCGCACGGCCTCGGTCCGCAGCAGGGCGGCACCGCCGCAGAAGCCGAACACCTCGTCGGCCGGTTCGGTGAGGTCGGCGCCGTGCCCGTCGCCGGTGAGGCGCACGCCCGTGGACTGCGTGGTGCCGTCGGCCAGCTCCAGGCGCGAGGTCACGGCGGCGGCGAGCGGCTGCTCGGCGAGCGTGTCCTCGAGCTCGGCGAGCCACATCGGTTCGGGGGCGGCGTCGTCGTTGAGCCAGGCCATCAGCGGGGTCTCGACGCGGCGGAGGGCTTCGGCCATCGCGCCCGCGTAACCCTTGTTCCGCCTCAGCCGCACGACTTCGGGCCGCGACGGGTGGGCGGTGAGGAGGGCGGCTGTGCCGTCGTCGGAGGCGTTGTCGACGACGAGCGTCCGATGTGGACGGGTCTGGGCGGCGAGGGCGTCGAGGCAGGCCGTGACGTGAGCTGCCCCACGCCAGGTGACCACGACGACGGTGGTGCCGGATTCCGCGCTGGTCACCTGGGTGAGAATAGCGGCGTGCCCCAACTGGTCGTGCTCGCAGAGCAGCTGCTCGCCCCCGTCCCCGGTGGGACGGGCCGCTACACCGCCGAGCTGCTGCCCGCGCTGGCGCGCACCGCGCCGCCCGGGTGGACCGTGTCGAGCGCCGTCGCGCGCCACCGCGACGTGTCCGCTGCGCAGCTGGAGGGCGTCGAAGGGCCGCACGTGCTGCCCTTTCCGCCGCGTGTTCTCGTGGGGTTGTGGCAGCTCGGCCTGCCGTGGTGGCCGGGTGGTGACGCCGTGCACGCGCCCACGCCGTTCGCGCCGCCGCGCCCGCCCGCGGGCAAGACGCTGACCGTGACCGTGCACGACACCGTGCCGTGGACCCACCCGGAGACCCTCACGGCCCGCGGCGTCAGCTGGCACCGGTCGATGATCGCGCGCGCCGCGCGCCGGGCGTCCGGGCTGGTCGTGCCCACGCGCGCAGTGGCCGACGAGCTGGCCGTGCTGGTGGACGTGACGGTGCCGGTGCGCGTCGTGCCCCACGGCGTGACCGTGCCGACGGGCGACGCGCCGCTGGACCTGCCGTCGAAGTACGTGCTCGCGGTGGGGACCATCGAGCCCCGCAAGGGCATCGACGTGCTGATCGACGCCGTCGCCGAGGTCGGCGACGTGGCGCTCGTCCTGGCCGGCCAGCCCGGCTGGGGCGGCATCGACCCGGTGCGGCTCGCCGCGTCGCGCGGACTGACCGACGTGCACGTGCTGGGCAAGGTCACGGACGCCGAGCTGGCGACCGCACTGCGGGGCGCGAGCGTGCTGGCCGTGCCGAGCCTCGCGGAGGGCTTCGGGCTGCCCCTGCTGGAGGCGATGGCCTCGGGCGTGCCGGTGGTGCACACCGACGTCCCCGCCCTCATCGAAGTCGCCGGCGGCGCGGGCGTCGTCGTCCCCCGCGGCGACGCGACCGCGCTGGCGGCCGGGCTGCGCGAGGTGCTCGCTTCGCCTGCCCGCTCGGCGGAGCTCATCCGCCTGGGCCGCGACCGAGCGCGCGACTTCACCTGGCGCGCCGCCGCGGACGCCGTGTGGTCCGCCCACCGCCGGCGCACCTGACCCCCGCGACGGCCTCGTGCGAGCCGAGAGCTGGGGTGCTCGGGGGCGCCGCCCTCGGCCTCGCGGCCCGCGTCCGGTCGCTCCTGATGTCGGCGACGGCGTGGGTTTGGAGTGCTCGGCCGGGGCACCGCTCTTGCCCGTGCGTGCCGTGATCTCGCTGGCTTGCGGTGATCTCGCCTCCTCGGCGGACGCCGTGTGGCTCGCTTCCGTCGGTGGACCTGGTGCCGGCAACGGCCCGATGTGAGCTGCGCGTTAGATGCGCGGCCCGGGCGCCGCCGCCCGTGCGTGCCGTGATCTCGCTGGCTTGCGGTGATCTCGCCTCCTCGGCGGAGGCCGTGTGGCTCGCTTCCGTCGGTGGACCTGGTGCCGGCAACGGCCCGATGTGAGCTGCGCGTTCGAGTGCTCGGCCCTGGCGGCGCCCGCGCCCTTGCGTGCCGTGATCTCGCCGGTTTGCGGCGATCTCACCTCCTCGGCGGAGGCCGTGTGGCCGGCGTCCCGCGGCAGACCTGATGCTGGCGACGGCACGGCGCGAGCCGTGGGTTGGAGTGCTCGGCCGGGGCGCCGCTCTTGCCCTGGCTTGCGGTGATCTCGCCTCCTCGGCGGAGGCCGTGTGGCCCGCCTCCGTCGGCGGGCCTGGTGCCGGCAACGGCCCGATGCGAGCTGCGCGCTCGAGGGCTCGGCCCGGGCGCCGGCTTCGCCGTTGGGGCGCGCCGCCAACTCGCCGGCTCGAAGCGCTCGCGTCTCCTCGACGGAGGCCGTGTCGGCCGCCCACCGTCGGCGGACCTGAAGGTGACTCTGCCTCCCAAAATCGCCTGAGCGGGGCCGGCGAACCTGCGCCACCTGCGAGATCGCGCCGGCTTCTGGACTGAGCGATTCCCTCGGCCCCCGGGGCCGAGGGAATCGGGAGGGAAGAAGCCGGGTCGAAGCGATCTCGCCGCCTCGGCGGAGCCGAGGCAGACAACACAGAGCCGAGGCAGACAACAGAGCCGAGGCTCATAACACAGAGCGAGGGCAGATGACACAGCCAGAAATACCAACCCGAGGCAGAAATTGGAGAGTTCCTCACCTGCGCTCTGGGTGATCGCCGTACTCTGCTCACGTGACCGGTGATCCCCGTGTGCTGATCGACGCGACCGCGGTGCCCGCGGACCGGGGTGGCGTCGGCCGGTACGTGGATTCGCTCGTTGCGGCGCTCGACCAGGACGGTGCGCGGCTGACGGTGGTGTGCCAGCCGCGGGACCTGTCGCTCTACGACCGGCTCGCGCCGGGGGCCCGGGTGGTGCCCGCGTCGCCCGCGACGTCGACGCGGACAGCCCGCCTGACCTGGGAACAAGCGACGCTGCCGCGCCTGGTGCGCAAGCTCGCCGCCGACGTCGTGCACTCGCCGCACTACACGATGCCGCTCGCGAGCGGCGCCGCTTCGGTCGTGACGCTGCACGACGCGACGTTCTTCACCGACCCTGTGCTGCACTCGTCGGTGAAGGCCCGCTTCTTCCGCGCGTGGACGGTGGCCGCGCTGCGCCGCGCGACGCTCTGCGTCGTCCCGAGCCAGGCGACGGCCGAGGAGCTGGCCCGCGTGAGCCCGCTGCGGCACGCGGATCTGGAAATCATCCACCACGGCGTCGACACGGAACGTTTTCACCCGCCGTCCCCGGAGGAGATCGCCGCGGCCCGCGCGGCCGTCGGCATCGGGGGGACGCCGTACCTCGCGTTCCTCGGCGCGCTCGAGCCGCGCAAGAACGTGCCGGCGCTGATCCGCGGCTTCGCCCGGGCCGTCGCCGGCTGGCGTGAAGCGCCGGCGCTGGTGCTGGCCGGCCAACCGGGCTGGGACACGCAGGTGGAGCGCGCCCTGGACGCGGTGCCGCACCGGCTGCGCGTGATCCGCGCGGGTTACCTGCCCTTCGGCACCCTGGCGGGTTTCCTGGGCGGGGCCGAGCTGGTGGCCTACCCGTCCCTGGGCGAGGGCTTCGGCCTGCCCGTGCTCGAGGCCATGGCCTGCGGCGCCGCCGTGCTGACCACCCGCCGCCTCTCCCTGCCCGAAGTCGGCGGCGACGCCGTCGCCTACTGCGGCGTCGGCGCCGGCGACGTGGCCGCCGCGATCACCGAACTCCTCGCCGACCCCACCCGCCGCGCGTTCCTCTCGGCGGCCGCCCAGGAGCGCGCGAAGGAGTTCTCGTGGGCCACCACGGCGGAACGCCACCGCGAGGCGTACGCGAAAGCCTGGGACCGCCACCGCCACACCCGCTGACGGGCCCGGTTTGTTAACACCTCGTGCTAAAATGATCATGCGAGGTCCCGTAGGACTGAGTATGAGAGCCTGTGATGCGTCCGGACGGTCGTCTCGCAGGCTCTTCGCCTGTAAGAGCTTGATATGTGCTTCCGCCAGCCGCGCGGCGCTTGTGTCCAGCAGCCCGCTCCGAAGCACCAGGCCACGGCGTCGGAGATCCACAAGGATGGGTTCCATCGTCGAGTCGAGGTGCTCGTAGGTCAGTTCGGTTTCCGACGGCCGGGATCCCAAGGTTTGCCAGAGCCCTTCGGTGATCGTGTCCACCTCGATGATCACGACTGTCCAGCACCAGCCGGTGCGCGCCGACATCGGGCAAGTCCTCGGCAAACGCGGCGCAGGCATCGGTTGCGGCCCGATTCGTCGACGAAGGCGTGCACTGACATCTGATCATTCTCGCGGCACGTGCGTCACCCTCGGTGACAGGGTCGATCGGTCTCCGTTGCCGTGGGTGAGCGGGGGACAATGGCGCGGTGACTGAGCCCCGCAGCTACGGCGACAACCTGGCCGTCGTGACCGTGACGTACTTCGCCGGCGAGACGCTCGAGAAGTTCCTCGACACGCTCGACAAGGCGACCGACCGGGACGTCCGCGTGGTGGTCGCCGACAACGCGTCCACGGACGGCGCGCCGGAGAAGGCGGCCGGGCGGGAGAACGTGCAGCTGGTCAGCATCGGCGAAAACGTGGGGTACGGGACGGCCGCCAACCGGGGCGTCGCGGCGCTCGACGACAGCTACGGCTGGGTCGTGGTGGTCAACCCCGATCTCGAGTGGGAGCCGGGGTCGCTCGACGCGCTGCTGGAGGTCGCGAAGCGGTGGCCGCGCGGGGGCGCGTTCGGGCCGCTGATCCACGACCTCGACGGCACCGTCTACCCGTCCGCGCGGCTGCTGCCGTCGTTCGGGCGCGGGATCGGCCACGCCGTGTTCGCGAAGGTCTGGCCGGGAAACCCGTGGACGCGCCAGTACCGCCAGGAGAACGCGACGCCGGTCGAGCGCACGTCGGAGTGGCTGTCCGGCTCGTGCCAGCTGTTCCGCCGCGAGGCGTTCGACTCGGTCGGCGGCTTCGACACGCGCTACTTCATGTATTTCGAAGACGTCGACCTCGGCGACCGCCTGGGCAAGGCCGGCTGGCTCAACGTCTACGCGCCCTCGTCGAGCGTCATGCACATCGGCGGCGTGTCGACGGCGCGCGTGTCGAAGAAGATGCTGCGCGCGCACCACGCCAGTGCCTACCGCTACCTCGCCGATCGGCACCCGGGCTTGCTGTGGAAGCCCGTGCTCGCGGCGGTGAAGCTCGGTCTTGCCGTGCGCGTCAAGCTCGAAGGCGCTTGATCACAGCCCGTCGAGCCGGCGGGAGAGGTTCGACCGGCCGCTGGTCTGCTTGATCGTCGGGACCAACCCGGTCAGCTCCTCCTCGGCCGGATCCTTGAGCGGGCTCGCCACCGGAGCCGCCTTCGGACGCGGCACGAGCGGCGTGGTCACCTGCGGAGCGGGAACCTCGAGCGGCTGCGTCGACGTCTGCTTCGCCAGCGGGTGCTCGTCGTTCTCCTCGATCAGCGACGCCGGCAGCTGCGTGGTCGTGTCGGGATCTTGCTGGTCGAGCTCCTTGACCACGGCTCTCGGGATCTGCTGCGTGTTGGAGGCGTCCATCGGCGACGTCATGTTGTCCGGCGTCACCACGAAGGCGCCGCGGGAACGAGCGCGTGCGAGCAAAGCGTCCGCGCGATCGCGGGGGTCCATTTCCCCTCGGCCTCCCGACTGACCCGGGGCCTCTGGGGAAAGGCCCGCCTGTTTCGTGTCTAGGGTAGGCCCTCGGGGGCTTCGCCGCCCACGTTTCCCGCGGCTTGTCGCCCAGCGGTGCGTGATACAACAGAATTTTGAGGAGTTTCCGTGACGTCCGAGCTCGAGGTTGACGCCGTCGTGCTGGTCGGGGGCAAGGGCACCCGGCTGCGGCCGCTCACCCTGTCCGCGCCGAAGCCGATGCTGCCGACGGCCGGCACGCCGTACTTGAGCCACCTGTTCTCGCGGATCCGCGCGGCCGGGATCCGCCACGTGGTGCTCGGTACGTCGTACCGCGCGGAGGTGTTCGAGGAGTACTTCGGCGACGGTTCGGCCCACGGGCTCGAACTCGAGTACGTGGTGGAGGACGAACCGCTCGACACGGGTGGAGCGATCCGCAACGTCTACGACAAGCTGCGCGCCGAGCACGTGATCGTCTTCAACGGCGACATCCTCTCCGGCGCTGACCTGCGCGAACAGCTGCGGACCCATGTGGACTCCGGCGCCGACGTCACCCTGCACCTGCAGCGCGTGGCCGACCCGAGCCGCTTCGGATCCGTGCCCACTGACGAGAACGGGCGCGTGCAGGCGTTCCTGGAGAAGACGCCGAACCCGCCGACCGACCAGATCAACGCCGGCTGCTACGTCTTCCGCCGCTCGGTGGTCGAGACCATTCCGACGGGCCGGCGCGTGTCGGTCGAGCGCGAGACGTTTCCCGGGCTCCTCGCCGACGGCGCGCACCTGCACGGGTTCGTGGACTCCTCGTACTGGCTCGACGTCGGCACGCCCGAAGCGTTCGTGCGGGGGAGCGCGGACCTGGTGCGCGGGATCGCGCCGACGTCCGCGCTGGCGGGCCCGACCGGCTCGTCCCTGGTGCTGGACGGTGCTTCCGTCGCGTCCTCGGCGGTGTTGTCGGGTGGTACGACGGTCGGCGCGAAGGCCGTGATCGGCGAGGGCGCAACGGTCGACGGCTCGGTCGTGTTCGACGAAGCCGTGGTCGACGCCGGGGCCATTGTGGAGCGTTCGGTGCTGGGCCGCGGCGCGCGCGTCGGCGCCGGCGCGGTGCTGCGCGGCGTGGTGATCGGCGACGGCGCGTCCGTCGGCGCCGGCTGCGAACTCCTCGACGGCGCCCGCGTCTGGCCCGGCGTCACCCTGGCCGACGGCGCCATCCGGTACTCGAGCGACGCATGATCGAGTGGCGCCCGCCCTTCGCGCTGGACTTGGCCGCCGTGCTGAGTCCGCTCAGCCGTGGCCGCGGCTCGCTGAACTTCCGCGGCGAGCGCGGCGTCTGGTGGCTGGCCGCCAACACCCCTTCCGGGACCGGGACCTTGGCGCTACTGCGCCGTCCCGACGGGGTCGTCGAGGCGGACGCGTGGGGCGCCGGCGCCGAGTTCCTGCTCGACGGCGTGCCCGCGCTGCTGGGCGCCGAAGACGACGACGCCGGTTTTGTCGCCCACCACTCCGCGGTCGCCACGGCGCGCCGCTCGGCCCCCGGCCTGCGCCTCGGCTCGACGCGGCGCGTGTGGGACTCGCTCGTGCTGGCCGTGCTGGAGCAAAAGGTGTCCGGCAAGGAGGCGATCCGCTCGTGGGCGGAGCTGTGCCGGTGGTTCGGCACTCCGGCGCCCGGCCCGGGGCCGGCTTCCCTGCGCGTGCCACCGTCACCCACGGCGATTCGCTCCATTGTGGACTGGAACTGGCACCGCATCGGCGTCGACCTCAAACGCCGGACGGCCCTGATCAACGCCGCCCGCGTCGCGCCCCGGCTCGAGGAAGCCGTGGCCCTGCGGGGCGCTGCCGGACGCGCGCAGCTGCGCAAGGTCTCGGGCATCGGCGTCTGGACCGCGGCGGAAATCGCCCAGCGCGCCTGGGGCGACCCGGACGCCGTCAGCTTCGGCGACTACAACATCCCGAACATGGTCGGCCACACCCTCCTGGGCCGCCGCATCGACGACGAGCAGATGGCGGAGCTGCTCGCGCCCTACGCGCCGCAACGCCAACGCGCCGTGCGCTACCTCGCATCGTGCGGCGCACGGGCGCCTCGATTCGGGCCCCGCATCGAACTCCGCGACTACCGCGCGATGTAACCCCTACTTCGGCGGCTGCTGCCCCGGCGCCGGCGGCTGCGGCTCCTGGCCCGGCTGCTGCGGGTACTGCGGCTGCTGCTGTTGCGTATCTTGGCGCGGCTGCAGCTGCCCTTGTTGCTGCGGCGTTTGCGGGTACTGCTGCCCCGGCTGCGATTGCTGCTGGCTCTGCGCCGGCGGCTGCGGCAGATCCTGGCCCGGCTGCTGCTGCGGGTTCTGTTGTTGTGGATTCTGTGCCTGCGGCTGTTGCGGGTTCTGCCCGGACGGCATCGGCTGCTGCTGCGGGTTCTGGCCGGGTTGCTGCGTTCCCCACTGCTGCTGCCCTGGCGGGTATTGATGGCCCTGCGGCTGCTCCGGACTTTGCCCCACCTGCTCTTGTTGTGAGAACTGCTGGCCGGGCTGTTCCCACTGCGACGGGTACTGCTGCCCCACCTGCGGCTGCTGTGGCGGGTGCGGCTGCCACCCCTGCGCCGCCTGCTGCTGCGGGTATTGCCCAGGCTGCTGCATCCCCGGGTACTGCTGCTGCGGCGGAAACTGCTGCTGCGCCGGGAATTGCTGCTGTGGCTCCTTCGGCTTCCGTCCCACGGTGAACTTCAGCACGAGGATCACCACCAGCACGACGATCAGCAAGATCGGGATGATCAGGTTGGTAAAGCTCACGATTGTTCCTCTCGGCGTCCTCCGCGGTCAGCCCCGCGCCGGCGGTTGCGGCGGATCCTGACCCGGCTACATCGGCTGTTGCTCACCAGGCTGCGGCTGTTGTGGTGGCGAGTACTGCCCGTACTGGTGCGACGGGTACGGACCTTTCGCCATCTGCTGCCCGGCGCCGTAGGGCTGGCCCGGCGGAAATCCCTGCGGCGGATACCCAGGCTGCTGCGGATACCCCGGCGGTTGCTGACCCGGCGGAAACCCTTGGTGCGCATACCCAGGCGGATACCCCGGCGGCTGCATCCCTTGCCACGGTGGTGGAACCGGCGGTTGCGTCCGCTTGTTCGACGCCTGCACCGCCACCACGAACGCCACCACGAGGCCCGCCAGGAGCAGCAGGACGAGCACGTGCCAAGGCTGGAAGGCGTTCACAGCGAAGCTCCCTCCCCGGACTGTCAGTCATCGTAGGGGGACGGAGCGGAGCGCGCCCGGCGTCAGCGGAGGGCGGCCTCGACGATGGCCAGCGCTTCCTCCGCGGGCAACCCGAGTTGCCGAGTCACGGAGGCGTAGTCGGCGGCGGCGCGGCGGGCGCGGGAACGGGACTCATCGCCCGAAGCGCCCACGAAACTGCCCGCCCGGCCGCGGGTTTCGAGCAGCCCCGCCTCCTCGAGTTCGCGGTAGGCGCGCGCGACGGTGTTCGGCGCGACGCCCAGTTCGGCGGCGAGCGCGCGGACCGTCGGGAGCTTCGCCCCGACCGCGAGCGTGCCGTCGTTGATCTGCGCCGCGATGGACGAGCGGACCTGTTCGTACGGGGGCACGGGGGAGGCGCTGTCGTAGCTGACGGTCACCGGGAACCTCCAGAGGTCACTTGCGGCGGCGCTTCCGGCGCAGGCTCACCACCACGCCCACGACGACCAGCGCGAACGCGAGCGCGAATCCGGCGGCGACGACCCAGCCGCTCACGAAGCCGCCGTCGCCGAGGTGCAGGTGCGGGCGTTGGGGGAACACGCCCGCCACCCTAACGGGATGAAGTGGCCGCCGTGATCAGATCGGCCAGATCTTCGGAGCCGGCGGGGAGGGCGTCGATCGGCCACCAGCGCAGGTCGTCGGACTCCGCGCTGCGGACGGGGGTGGCGCCGGCCGGTGCGGAGACCGCGTAGCGCACGTCGAAGTGGCGGGTGGGCACGCCCAGCGAGCACGTGATCGGGTGGACGTCCAGGTGGACGGGCGCGGAACCGATCGTCAGGTCCGGAATGCCCGACTCCTCCGTCGCCTCCCGCAGGGCCGCGGCCGCCAGCGAAGGGTCCGACGGTTCGCAGTGCCCGCCGAGCTGCAGCCAGCGGCCGACGCGCGGGTGCAGCGTCAGCAGGACCTGCGTGCCCGTCGAGTCGAGGACCACGGCCGACGCCGTGAGGTGGCCGGCCGCGCACGAGCGCCGCACCGAATCGTCGCGCGCGGCCAGGAAGCCCAGGTACGCCTGGCGCAGGGACTCCTGCGCAGGCGCCGAGGGCGTCCAGGAGGTGAGCGTCGCGACGGCGTCCGCGTGCAAGGTCACAGCTCCACGAGTCCTTCCCCCGGCGAGCCCGGCTGACGGACCGGCGGTGTTTCCAGCGGGTGCCCGATCGCGACGGCCCCGAGCGGCTCCCAGCGCGAGTCCAGCCCGAGGGTCGACCGCACGAGGTCCGCCGCGAAGATCGTGGAGCCGATCCAGCACGAGCCCAGCTCCTCGGCGGCCAGCGACACCAGCAGACCCTGCACCGCCGCACCGGCGGCGACCGTGAACATCGTGTGCTCACAAGCGTTCCGCCGCTCGTCGCGGTAGGTGTGGGCACCGTCGGGCACGAGGAACGGGATCACGACCTCCGGCGCGCGGTAGAGGATGTCCCCGCGCGACAGGCGTTTCTCGATCTGCGCCGGCGTGAAGTCGTCGCCCGAGAGGTCCGCGCGCCACGACTCGCGCATCGCGTCGAGCAGCTTCGTGCGCAGGCCGTGGTCGCGCAGCCAGACGAACCGCACGGGGTGCGTGTGGTGCGGCGCGGGTGCGGTCAGCGCCGACGCGACGGCGCGCTGCAGCGCCGACGGAGCCACCGGCTCGTCGGAGAACGCCCGCACCGAACGCCGGTTCGGCACCGCCTCGCGCCGGCCCTGCGCCAGCGCTTCCGCGGTGCCCAGGCGGAACAGGTCCTCGTCGACCGGCCGCACCAGGTCACGTGCGGTCGAGCCGTCGTCGACGAGGTCGAGGCCACGCACGACCGCGACCGGCAGCCCGCCGAGCTTGCCCTTCACCAGGTCCGCCGCGGCGGCCAGCTCGTCGGCCACCGCGATCTCGGTGACGGCGAGCTCGTTGCCCTGCGAATCCACCTGGCCCGCGTAGCCGTGCAGCACGCGCACGCCCGACGAGCCGATCGCCGCGTCGGTCTGGCCGATCCGCCACGCGCGGCCCATGGTGTCGGTGATGACCACGGCGACCTCGACGCCGAGGCGTTCGCGCAGCCCGCCGCGCAGCGCCCGCGCCGACGCGTCCGGGTCCGCGGGCAGCAGCGCGACCTCGTCGCCCTGCACGTTCGACGCGTCGATGCCCGACGCCGCCTGCACGATCCCCAGCGGGTTCTCCGTGATCACCGTGCGCGCGACCCGCGCGACAACCCGTACGGTCTCGTGCTCGATCAGCTCGCGCCGCGCGGCGTCGCGGGCCTCCGGCTCGCTCGGCACGCGCACGAGCCTGCCCTCGGTCTTCGACACGACCTTGCTGGTCACCACGACGATGTCGCCTGAGCGCAGCCACGGCGCCGCGGCCACCAGCGCGCCCGTCAGGTCGTCGCCGGGGCGGAACTCCGGCAGCCCGGTCACGGGCAGGATCTCGACCTTCGCCGAAGCGTGGTCCTTGAACTCAGCACCGCTCGACTCAGACACCGCGTACTCCCGCAACATCCAGGGCCGCCCGCACCATCGCGGCGGTCGCGTCCACATCGGACATGAGCAGCGGCACCGCGCGCACGGTCACGCCCGGCACCGTCACGTCGTGGTCCTCCTCGGCGACGAGCCAGCCGTCGAGCACCCCGCCCTCGGACCGCGCGCCGTAGTGCCGGCCGACGGCCTCGGCTGAAGTCTCCACGCCGATCGCGGTGAGGCACGCGTCGGCCATGCCGCGCAGCGCCTTGCCGCCGATGATCGGCGACACCCCGACGACCTTGGCCGGCGACTTCCGCAGCGCCTCGCGCACGCCCGGCACGCCGAGCGTCGTCCCCACGCTCACCACCGGGTTCGACGGCGCGAACAGCACCACGTCGGCCTCGGCCAGTGCCTCGAGCACGCCCGGGCCCGGTTTCGCCTCGTCGTTGCCGACCGCCACGATCGAATGCGCCGGCGGACCGGCCTGGTAGCGCACCCACCACTCCTGGAAGTGGATCGCCTTCTGCTGCTCCGGCTGGTCCGGGTCGTCGATGACGACGTGGGTCTCCACGCGGTCGTCGGTCATCGGCAGCAGCCGCACGCCGGGGTGCCAGCGGTCGCACAGCGCCTCGGTGACGGCCGAGAGCGGGTAGCCCGCGCGCAGCATCCGCGAGCGGATCAGGTGCGTGGCGATGTCCTTGTCGCCCAGCCCGAACCACGTCGGCTCGGCGCCGTACGCGGCGAGCTCCTCCTTGACGACCCACGTCTCGCCCGCGTGACCCCAGCCGCGTCCGGTGTCGATGCCGCCGCCGAGGGTGTACATGCAGGTGTCCAGGTCGGGGCAGATGCGCAGGCCGTGCATCCACACGTCGTCGCCGGTGTTCACCAGCGCGGTGACCTCGTGCTGCGACGGCTCGTCCGGCTCGCCCGTCGCGGGCATCCCCAGCGCGGTCTTCACCCCGAGCAGGAAGCGCGCCCCGCCCACTCCACCGACCAAAACGACGATCTTCACGACTGCGGATCCTCGCACGCGCCGGGTCCCGGGCCCCAGTAGCGGTACCTGTGGTGCTCCGTACAGCCGAGCGCGGAATACAGCTCCAGCGCACCCTCGTTGTCCACGGCCACCTGCAGCACCCACTTGTCGGCGCCGTGTTCGCGGCCCCACGCGGCCAGCGCGTTCATCAGCGCCGACGCGAGCCCGCGGCGGCGGAACTCCGGCCGCACGGCCAGCCGCGACACGTGCAGCCACTCGTCCACGACGGCGCCCCGCACCGCTCCCGCGGTCGTGCCCGCAGCGTCGCCGGCGTCCACCACGCCGTAGCCGATCTTCCCCGTGGCCAGCACGTGGCGCTCGGCCGCGCTCGGCTCCCGGTGCTCGGCCGTGAGTTCCCACCATTCGGGCGTCGGTTCGTCGAGGACCTCGGCCGCGCCCGGCGGTCCCGTCGGCAGCGGCCCGACGAGCACCGACACCTGGTAGCCCGCGGCGTGCTCGGTCCACTCGGCCCAGCCCGCGGCGGCCACCGCGCGTTCGAGGTCGCTGTCCTGGATCACCTGGACGACCGGCGGGATCCCCCGATCGTGGGCGAAGTCACAAACGGTCTTCAACGCGGCGGGCACGCCACGCCCGGGGTCGCCGACGGCGAGTGCGCTGTTCGCGCGCCCGGTGAAGCCGTCGGCCCAGCGCAGCCGCCACTCGCCGAGGGGTTCGTCGACCACCGCCGGCCAGGCCCGCGCACACACGAGTTCGAGCATTTCCGAGTCGTTCACGGTTAGATTGTGGAGGAGGCGGCACCGCGGCCGCGGCCCCATTTTCGCAGGGAGGACCGATGAGCTACGCGCGCAAGGACGACCGGCACAACGACGACCTGGTCAACGAGATCGCGGACGGTTTCGCCAGGACGATCAAGGAGAAGAAGGTGGACGAGGACGGCACGGTGAAATCCTCCGGCCCCGGCTTCACGATCACCGGCGACGCGCGCAACGCTCCGCAGCCCCGCCGACGGGACCGCTGAGCGGGGCATTCGACGCCATACCAGGGGTATGGCTAAGGGTTGCCTAAGCAGGACCGGTGGTGCGGCAAGCGCGTAATGTCCGAGGGGGACTGGCTCTAGAGAAAAGCAGGAGTGCGCAGTGACCTACGTGATCGCCGAGCCCTGCGTCGACGTGCTCGACAAGGCGTGTATCGACGAGTGCCCCGTGGACTGCATCTACGAGGGCGAGCGGATGCTGTACATCCACCCCGACGAGTGTGTCGACTGCGGCGCCTGCGAACCGGTCTGCCCGGTCGAGGCCATCTACTACGAGGACGACGTCCCCGACAACTGGTCCGACTACACCAAGGCGAACGTCGACTTCTTCGACACGCTCGGCTCGCCGGGCGGCGCCTCCAAGGTGGGCAAGACCGATCACGACCCCGCCTTCATCAAGGCGCTGCCCCCGCAGGGCGAATGACCACTCGCGCACTGCCCGACTTCCCCTGGGATTCGCTCGCCGAGGTCAAGGCCCGCGCGCAGGCGCATCCCGGCGGGATCGTCGACCTTTCCGTCGGCACGCCCGTGGACCCGGTTCCGGCCGGGATCCGCGACGCGCTGGCCTCGGTCTCCGACATCCCGGGGTACCCGGCCACCCACGGCACGCCCGCGCTGCGGGCCGCCGCGGTCGAGTCGCTCGGCCGGCGGTACGGCATCACGGGCCTCGAGCCCGACGCCGTACTGCCGACCATCGGCTCGAAGGAGGCCGTGGCCTGGCTGCCGCGGATGCTCGGCTTCGGCCCGGGTGACCTGGTGGTGATCCCCGAGCTCGCGTACCCGACGTACGAGGTGGGCGTGCTCATGGCGGGCGCGGACGTCGTGCGCGCCGACGGGCTCACGCAGCTCGGCCCGCAGCGCCCGGCGATGATCTGGCTCAACTCGCCGTCGAACCCGACGGGCAAGGTGCTGCCCGTCGAGCACCTGCGCAAGGTCGTGGAGTGGGCGCGCGAGCGCGACGTGATCGTCGCGTCCGACGAGTGCTACCTCTCGCTCGCGTGGGACGCCGAGCCCGTGTCGGTGCTGCACCCGTCCGTCCACGGTGGACGGCTCGACGGGCTGCTGGCCCTGCACTCGCTGTCGAAGTCCGCGAACCTCGCCAGCTACCGCGCCGGGTTCATCACCGGCGATCCGAAGCTGGTCAAGCAGCTGCTGGAGATCCGCAAGCACGCGGGCATGATCGTCCCGCGGCCGGTGCAGGAGGCCATGGTCGCCGCCCTCACGGACGACGAAGCCGCGGCCGCGCAGCGCGAGCGCTACGCCCGCCGCCGACTCGTGCTGCGGAAAGCGTTGCAGGACAACGGTTTCGAGATCTCCCACTCCGAAGCGGGCCTGTACTTGTGGTCCTCGCGCGGCGAGCCCGCGCTGGACACCGTGGCCTGGCTCGCCGACCGCGGCATCCTCGTCGCCCCGGGCACGTTCTACGGCCCGGCCGGTGCCGAGCACGTGCGCGTCGCCCTCACCGCGACGGACGAGCGCATCGACGCGGCCGTCGAGCGGCTGAACTCCTGAGCGCTGAGCAGGCGCCGCGCGCGCCCGCTCAGACGTCGCGGCCCGTGAACCCGCGGTAGACGAACCGGGTCAGCGCCTCGACCGCCTCGTCGTCGGTCGGCGTGGCCCGGTCGGATGGCTGCGGGCCGGTCAGCCACATCCGCGCCGCGCTGTCGATCAGCTGGTACATCATGGCGATGCTGAGCTCCGTCGACGCGGGCAGCCGGTAGCCGGCGGCCGTGACGTGGGCCAGGTGCCCGTCGAGGTCGGCCGCCTGGGTCACGCCGAAGTTCGCGAACGTGCGCGCGAAGTCGTCGTTCACCATCGCCGCCTGCTGCAGCGCCTGCATCGTCGGCGCGTTGGCGCGGTAGAAGTTCCAGTACTGGCGCACGTGCCAGCGC
Organism: Amycolatopsis sp. NPDC051903; assembly: GCF_044452505.1. Taxonomy (NCBI): domain Bacteria; kingdom Bacillati; phylum Actinomycetota; class Actinomycetes; order Pseudonocardiales; family Pseudonocardiaceae; genus Amycolatopsis; species Amycolatopsis sp. NPDC051903. The sequence continues at coordinate 799,528 of NZ_JBITBT010000001.1, forward strand.
ACGGCCGCCGGGTCGCTGAAGTCCGTGAGGTGGTCTTCGGACAGCGCGTCCTCGTCGCCCGCCGCGGCCAGGTCGCCCAGGAGCGCTTCGAGCAGCTCCTCCTTGCTCGCGAAGTGGTTGTAGAACGAGCCCGCCGCGCGGCCGGCTTCCGCCGTGATGTCGGTGATCTTGGTGTTCAGGTAGCCCTTGCGGGCGAACACGCGCTTGGCCGCCTCCTTGAGCGCGGTCTCCGTTTCGGCGGCCTTTTCCTTGCGGCTCGTCGCAGTCATGCCCCCACCTCCCTTGACAGGAACGCTAGCAGCGCGCATTCTGAATTCAGATTCACTGAATTATAATTCACTGGAGGGGACATGGACACCACGGTGCTGATCGCGGGGGCGGGGCCGACCGGGTTGACGCTGGCGATCGAACTGGCCCGGCGCGACGTCGCCGTGCGGCTGGTCGACAAGGCGGACGAGTACTTCACCGGCTCGCGGGGCGACGGCCTGCAGCCGCGCACGCTGGAGGTCTTCGAGGACCTGGGGGTGCTCGACGCGGTGCTGGCCGCGGGCGCGCCGCCGTTCCGGATGAAGGTGCACCTCGACGGCCGGTTCGTGCAGGAGCGCACGATGGCCGAAACGGTCGAGCCGACGCCCGCCGTGCCGTACCCGAACGCCTGGTTCCTGGGGCAGTCGCAGACCGAGGGCATCCTGCGCGACCGGCTCGCTGAGTTCGGCGTGCGCGTGGAGCTCGGCGCGGGTCTGGCGGGGTTCACGCAGGACGAAGACGACGTCACCGCGCAACTGTCGACGGGCGAGACCGTGCGCGCCGAGTACCTGGTGGGCGCCGACGGCGGCAAGAGCTTCGTGCGCAAGACGCTGGGGATCCCGTTCGAGGGCACCACCGACGAGACGATCCGCATGCTGCTCGGCGACGTCCAGGCCGAGGGCCTCGCGCACGACTCCGCGTACTGGTTCGCGACCGCCGACAACCCCATGACCGGCGTCATCTTCACCCCTCTCGCCGGCACTCCGCACTTCCAGTTCGGCGCCCCGCTGGGCGACGAGGAGGCCGCCACCTCCCTGCCTGCCCTGCAGGCCCGCCTCGACGCCGTCTCCGGCGGCGGGATCCGGCTGCACGACCTCGCGTGGTCCACCGTGTGGCGTCCGAACGTCCGCCTCGCGGCCTCCTTCCGCCAGGGCCGCGTGTTCCTCGCGGGCGACGCCGCCCACGTCCACCCGCCCACGGGTGGGCAGGGCCTGAACACGGGCGTGCAGGACGCGTACAACCTGGGCTGGAAACTGGCGTCCGGCTCGCCTGCCCTGCTCGACTCCTACGAGCCCGAACGCCGCGCCGTCGCCGCCCGCGTCCTCGGCGTCTCCACCGCGATCATGGAGAAGTACACCGACGGCGACGAGGACGCCCACCGCCGCGGCGACGAGACGAAGCAACTCGACATCGGCTACCGCGGCGGCCCGCTCGCCCCCGCTTCGACCGGCGCGCTGCGGGCGGGGGACCGCGCCCCGGACGCGCCGCTGGCCGACGCGAACGGCAAGGCGGTGCGGCTGTTCGAACTCTTCCGGGGCCCGCATGCGACGGAGTTGGTGTTCGGGGCCGGCGCTGCTTCGGGTGAGTTTCCGGTGCATCGGATCTTGCCCGCCGGTTCCGCCGTTTCGGGCGCTGATCTGGTGGACGTGGGTGGGCACGCGTTCGCCGCTTACGAGGCCACGGCGGGGCGCCGCGTGGTGATCCGTCCGGACGGTTATGTGTGGTCGATCTCGGAGCGCTGATCACTCGGGGACCGGGGTGGGCGCCGGGCCGGCTTGGGGCTGATCACCAGCGGGGCTGGGGTGAGCACGGGGCGCGCGGGGAACTGGAGTGGGCGCGCTGGGGGTTCATCACGGGCGAGGCCGCGGCTGAGCTGCGAAGCGGCCGGGCCGGGAACACCAGGCGAGTCGGGCGAAGGTGCTCGGCCGCCGGGTCGGTCGGATCCACCGGTGTCGGGAGGTTTGTCCACAGCATCGTCGAGTTGTGGACAGCTCAGCCCCCGGCCGGCCGTGAACCGCGGTTTCGTGGGTGACCGCCGATAAAATGGGTCCGGGGGCAGCCCCCTGGGAGGCGGGCCGCGTCTGGGCGGCCCGCGTCTGGGCGGCCGACAGCACGGGCCGGCAGCAGGCGCCGACAGCAGGGGCCGGCGGCAGCGGCCGGCGGCAGCGGCCGGCGGCAGGCGCCGGCAGCAGCGGCCGACAGCAGGGCCGGCGGCGGGAGCCGAACCGAGGCACCCACTGCGACGGGCGACTGCAGGAGTCGGGCAGCAGCGTCGCGGAGCGGCCGAGCTGGAGGGCAGCTGAGCGGGTGCGCTGGGGCCGATCGCGCGGGAACGAGAGCCGCGCAGGAGAGTCGGCGGAGCGACTGGGCCGGGGGCGTGAAAGCGCCGCGCGGGCCGAGCCGAGGTGGGACAGCGGAGCGGTCCAGCCAGTCGGATTGATCAGGTAGGGACTGGCAGCGGCCAGGCAAGAGCGAGAGCACAGGGTGGGTCGAGCGAGGGGGTGGCTCGACCCGCCCGGTGGATCAGAGGGCGGCGCGGGCCGTTTTGGACACGCGGGACCACACGGCGGGCCAGGCGGCGCGGGCTTCGGCGCGTTTGGCGAGTTCGTGTTCGGCGATGCGGCCCGCGATGAAGCCGATTTCGCCGTCGGCGTTGGGGAGCAGGCCGCGGACGCGGTCGGCGGCGACGACGGCGTCCTGGTGGTCGCCGAGGACGGTTTGGAGTTTGCGGGTCGCTTTGACGAGGTCGGCGAGCTGCAGGGCCTGCTTCTTCTTCGCCGACGAGCGGGCCATCTCGGCGGTGTAGCGCAGCTTCTTGCCGTAGATGCGCAGGTTGTGCAGATCGTCGTCCGGCGGGTCGGCGGGAAGGGCTCGCACGGCCTTGTCCAGGCGCCGGAAGGGCTTGCGCACGTCGGCCGCCAGGCCGTCCGAGGCGAGCGGCGTCGAGTCGATCTCCTGGTCCGGCGTGCGGGTCAGCTGGGCGACGCTCTGCAGCAGGGCGGAGTACCGGGCGCTCGACAGGGCGCGCGTCAGGCGGCGGCGGGCGACGCCGCGTTCGGCGACGAACTTCGACACCAGCCGGCGGCCCGCGGCCTGATCGCGGACGTCGAAGCCGGCGATCACCTCGCGCAGGTGGCCGATCAGCACGTCGTAGTCGCGCACCTCGCCGAGCGACTGGCCGAGCCAGCCGAGCTCCACGCGCACCGGCTCGGCCGTCGGGCCGATGAGCGGGCCGGACGTCTTCAGCACGCTGCGCATGCGCCGCACGGCGACGCGCATCTGGTGCAGGTCTTCGGGATCCGCGCCGCTGCGGGTGCCGGCTTCGCGGGCCAGCAGCTCGCGCAGCTCGTGATCGAGCTTCGCGCGGATGTGCGTGGCCGCCGGATCCCGGGGGCCCGCCTTGGCGGGTTCTTCCGGGAGGCCGAGCTCGGCCGGGGTCGTCGGCTCAGGCGCTCGGCGGCGGGTCGAGGAGGGCAACGTTTCGGTGGTCACGACATGAATGGTAAGTGAACTTGCTGGCAGTGCGGGAATCCCGTGTGACGAAAAAGGGCGCGCTCCAGGTGGAGCGCGCCCCTTCGTCTGGAATGACGCAGCGGAAAGGATCAGTTCGCGTGCAGGGCCTCGTTGAGCTGGATGCCCGCCCCCGTGCGCGAAACGACCTCCACCGCGCCGGTTGCCGAGTTGCGGCGGAACAGCACGCCGGAGACACCGGAGATTTCCCGTGCCTTCACGGTCTTGCCGTCGACGACGACCTTGGTCCCGGCGGTGATGTAGAGGCCGGCCTCGATCACGGAGTCGTCGCCGAGCGAGATGCCGATGCCGCCGTTGGCGCCGATCAAGCAGCGCTCGCCGATGGAGATGACCTCCTTGCCGCCGCCCGAGAGCGTGCCCATGATCGACGCGCCGCCGCCGACGTCGCTGCCGTCGCCCACGACCACGCCGGCCGAGATGCGGCCCTCGACCATCGACGCGCCGAGCGTACCGGCGTTGTAGTTCACGAAGCCCTCGTGCATCACCGTCGTGCCCGAAGCGAGGTACGCGCCCAGGCGCACGCGGTCGGCGTCGGCGATGCGCACGCCGCTGGGCAGCACGTAGTCGACCATGCGCGGGAACTTGTCCACTCCGTACACGGCCACCGCGCCGCGCGAACGCAGCCGCAGCCGCGTCTGCTCGAAGCCCTCGACGGGGCACGGGCCGTGGTTCGTCCACACCACGTTGGCCAGCTTGCCGAAGATGCCGTCGAGGTTCTGCCCGCGCGGCTGCACCAGGCGGTGCGACAGCAGGTGCAGGCGCAGGTAGGCGTCGTGCGCGTCGGTGATGGCTTCGGCCAGGCTGCCGACGGTCACGCGCACCGCGACCACCTCGACACCGCGATCGGTGTCGGGCCCGAGCAGCGCGGCCGCCGCTTCGCCCAGCAGCTCGGTGGTCTCGGCGGCCGACAGGCGCTCGGTACCGGCGGTACCGGTCCCGGTCAGCTTCGGGTGCGGGTACCAGGTGTCCAGCACCGTGCCGTCGGTGGCGACGGTGGCCAGCCCGACGCCGACGGCGCCGGTCGTTTCGGGGTCAGGGGTCTGCTCGCTCACGCCGGTCACGGTAGTCGAGTGACGCGCCTCAACCCGTGGTGGCCTGCTGGTTCACGAGCCGCTTCACCGAAGTGAGCGCCGCCGAAATGCTGATCAGCGACTCCGTGCACGGTCCGCCGGCGTTCGGCACGGTGGTGCAGCCGGCGCCGCGGAACGCGCCGACGCCCTGGTCGAGCGCCGCGGCGGCGTGGTCGAGCGCGACGTCGAGCGTCTTGCCCGCGGCCGCGCGCTGGTGCACGGCCGCGGCCGTGCCGCCGACCTCCGTGACGTACTTCTCGCAGCCCTTCGGCAGCTGCGTCTGCGGGCTGACGTAGCACGCGTCGGCCGACAGCGCGTCGAGCTTGATCGGCAGGGCGTCCGGGCCCGGGGTGCCGGGGTTCGGGCCGGGCGTGGGACCCGCCTCGGAACCGCAGCCGGCCAACACCAGGGTGAGGACGACGCCGCCGAGAGCGACCAGGGAGCTTCGCGTACGCACGTCCTCACGGTAGCCCTCGGGCCGGGTCGGTACGGTGCGGGTATGACCTCGCTCGACCTGCGTGCCGACCCCGCCGACCTGACCGCCGCCCTCGTCGACGTGTTCAGCGTCTCCGCGCAGGAGGGCCCGCTCGCGGACGCCGTGGAAGCGGCGCTGCGCGAGCAGGCACCGCACCTCGAGGTCGTTCGCAACGGCGACGCGGTGCTCGCCCGCACGAACCTCGGTCGCGGCTCGCGGGTGGTGCTCGCGGGGCACCTCGACACCGTGCCCGAGAACGGCAACCTGCCCTCGCGCCGCAGCGGTTCCGGCGACGAGGAACTGCTCCACGGCCTCGGCTCCGTCGACATGAAGGGCGGCGACGCGGTGTTCCTGCACCTCGCCGCGACCCTGCCGGACCCGAGGCACGACGTGACGTTCGTCTTCTACGACCACGAAGAGGTCGAAGCGGTCAAGAACGGCCTCGGCCGCATCGAGCGCGAGCTGCCGGAGTGGCTCGCGGGCGACCTGGCGGTGGTCGGCGAGCCGTCCAACGGCGTCATCGAGGCCGGGTGCCAGGGCACGCTGCGCGTCGAGGTCCGCACGAGCGGGACCCGCGCGCACACCGCGCGCGCGTGGATGGGGGAGAACGCGATCCACGCGCTGGCCGGGCCGCTGCGCCGGCTCGCCGAGTACTCGCCGCGCGTGGTCGACATCGACGGCCTGACCTACCGCGAGGGCCTGCAGGCCACCAAGATCTCCGGCGGCGTGGCCGGCAACGTCGTGCCCGACGCCGCCGTGCTGACCGTCAACCACCGCTTCGCCCCGGACCGCAGCCCGGCCCAGGCGGAAGCCCACGTGCGCGAGGTCTTCGGCGGCCACGACGTGACGCTCACGGACGTCTCGCCGGGCGCTCTGCCGGGTCTGTCGGCCCCCGCGACGGCCGAACTCGTGGCCGCCGCGGGTGGCCGCGCCGCCGCGAAACTCGGCTGGACGGACGTCGCTCGCTTCGCCGCGCTGGGCATGCCGGCGCTGAACTTCGGCCCCGGCAACCCGAGCCTCGCGCACACCCAGGGCGAACACGTGCGCGTCGCGGAGATCCGCCAGGTGGCCGACGTGCTGCGGAAGTTCCTGGGCTGAAACGGGCCAGGCGCTGAAACGGGCTACGCGCCGCCGCGGATCGCCTGGATGTCGAGCTTGATCTCGATCGTGGAGCCGACCATGACCAGGCCCTTGGCCAGCGTCTGCTGCCAGTTGATGGTGAAGTCCTCGCGGTGCAGCTGCGTCGTGGCGATCGCGCCGAGCCGGTCGCCGTTCCACGTGCGCAGGCCCAGGTAGCCGGCGTCGAGCTGCACGCCGCGGCTGGCGCCGTGCAGGTTCAGTGTGCCGTCGATGGCCCACCGGTCACCGGGCGCGCGCCGGAACCGGGTGCCGTGGAACCGGATCGCCGGGAAGCGCTCGACGTCGAGGAAGTCCGGCGACCGCAGGTGCGCGTCGCGCTTTTCGGCCGCCGTGTCGATGCTCGCCGCGTCGATGACGACCTCGACGGTCGAGTCCTCGATCCGCCTGCCGACGTTGATGCTCCCGTCGAAGCGGGTGAACCGGCCGTGCACCTCCGAGAGCCCGATGTGCCGGGCGATGAACCGGATGCCGGTGTGGTCCGGGTCGAGCACCCACTCGCCGGGGTCGGGCAGTCGCAGGTTCCCGTCCGGTTCGAGCCGGAGGTCCTCGATCGCCGTGTGGTCGCCGCTGGCCACTTCGACCGAGCGGGTCTGCGCCAGGTAACCGCCCGCGCTGATGGACACGGTGTAGGTCCCGGCCGTCAACGTGCTGACCGCCAGGCCGAAGTCGTCCGAGGTGGTGCTGGTCTGCCGCTGGGTGCGCTTGTGCTGGATCACCACGTGCGCCCCGGCCAGCGGCCGGCCGTTCTGGTCACCGAGGCGCACGCTGAGGAGCCCGGCTTCGGCGTTGAACGTGACGGGTCCGCCACGTTGTCCTGTTCTTCGCTTGCGCCCGAGCACGTCGTCTCCTCTGGTCGACTTCGTCGGGGCACGTTATCAGCGATGTCAACGAACACCGGTTGTGGTGCGCCGCAGCGGAAGTTCCCGGGCGGGGGTCCGGTGGCCCGGATCCCCGCCCGGAATTTCACCGGCCCTGCAACGACTTGACGTTGTCGCCGAAGGTCCAGGTCTTCGAGCCGTCCCAGTTCAGCGACCACGTCATCAGACCTTTGAGGCCCGGGACGGAGTTGTACGCCTGCGACACGAGGTTCGGCGCCAGGTACCCGCCGCCGGCGCCGGACTGGGCGGGCAGGCCGGGCACCTGTTCGTCGACCGGGACCTTGATCGTGGTGCCCTGCACGACGAGCCCCTTGGCCAGGCAATTGGTCTGCGCGGTGAAGCCCTGCACGGTCCCGGCCTCGTAGGTGTCGCCGGTGCAGCCGTACATGGATCCGTTGTAGTACTGCATGTTCAGCCACCACAGGCGGCCGTTGTCGGCGTACTTCTTGATGATCGGCAGGTACGAGCCCCAGATCGAGCCGTAGGTGACGCTGCCGCCGGTGACGTACGCGGTCTCGGGTGCCATCGTGAGCCCGAAGTTCGCCGGCATCTGCGCGAGCACCCCGTCGATGATGCGCACGAGGTTCTGCTGCGACGTCGACAGCGTGCCGATGCTCCCGCTGCCGCTCAGGCCCGTCTCGATGTCGATGTCGATGCCGTCGAAGTTGTACTTCTCGAGGATCGGCACGATCGTGCTCACGAACTTGTCCGCCACCGCCGAGGACGACAGGTCGATGCCCGCCGCCGCGCCGCCGATGGACATGAGGATCGTGGCGCCCGAAGCCTTCGCGGCGCACATGTCGGCCGGGGTCGCGACCTTCACACCGGCGTCCATGCCGTCTTCCCACAGCACCGTGCCGTCGGAGCGGATCACGGGGAAGGCCGCGTTGAGCACGTTGTAACCGTTTGCCGCGATGCGGCTGTCGGTGATCGGCACCCAGCCGAGGCCGGGGTGCACGCCGTTGGCCGCGCCGTCCCAGTTCTCCCAGTAGCCTTGCAGGACCTTGCCCGCGGGCTTCGACTTCACGGCGCACGTGTCGGCCTGCGCCGACGCACCCGCGGGCGAGCCCCCCGCTGCCCCCGCGAGCCCCGCGGCGAGCGCGGCCGCGACCACCGCGGCGAACACCCGTGACTTCCGACCGAACATCCCGGCTCCCGTCTCGTGACGACTGTGTCAGTGCGCGGCGTTCGGGTGAACGGTAGGCGCGCGCGGGAGTGGTTGACTACCTACGAACGGGTGGTCTAGACAAATAGTCGAGGCTGGCCGAGCTACACTGTCCACTGTGGTTAGTTGACCCTGCGCGACGGCGGTCGCGCGGGCGGCGTCGCGCACCGCACCCTTCGGCGTGCTGACCGGTGAGTGACCAGCCCTTGACTCACGGTGATCGCCACGGTCCCGGGGTCCACAAGGGACCGTTCACGGCCGGGTCACCCGGGCGTCACCGGCGCCGGGACGCTGGGGAAATGCCGGTCGCGCAGGCCCGTACGCTTGCCTGGTGAGCGAACAGTCTGAGTTTCCGGACGGCCAGTACCCCGAGCGCCCGGTGGAGCGCCACAAGGGCCCGGTGGTGCTGCGGCGCGACCGGCGTGACCAGGGCAGCACCACCGACCAGCGGCTGCTGGACTCGCGCGGGCCGAGCGACTGGGTGCACACCGATCCGTGGCGGGTGCTGCGCATCCAGGCCGAGTTCGTGGAGGGCTTCGGCGCGCTCGCGGAGGTGCCGCGCGCGGTGACCGTGTTCGGCTCGGCGCGCACGAAGCGCGACGAGCCCGAGTACCAGCTCGGCCGCGACATCGGCGGCGCGCTCGCGGACGCCGGCTTCGCCGTGATCACCGGCGGCGGCCCGGGCGCGATGGAGGCCGTGAACCGCGGGGCCGCGGAGGCCGGCGGGTTCTCGATCGGGCTCGGGATCGAGCTGCCGTTCGAGCAGGGCATGAACCCGTGGGTCGACCTGGGCGTGAACTTCCGGTACTTCTTCGCGCGCAAGACGATGTTCATCAAGTACTCGCAGGCGTTCATCTGCCTGCCCGGCGGCTTCGGGACGCTCGACGAGCTGTTCGAGGCGCTCGTGCTGGTGCAGACCAAGAAGGTGACGAAGTTCCCGGTGGTGCTGTTCGGCACCGAGTACTGGGGCGGGCTCTACGACTGGATCTCGAAGGCCGTGCTCGAAGGCGGCAAGATCGGTGAAAAGGACCTGGAGCTGCTGCACCTCACCGACGACATCGACGACGCGGTGCGCGTGGTCGAGGACTCCTACCAGGCTTGGGAGGACACCCACTGATGCGCCGCGTCTGCGTCTTCTGCGGCTCGTCCATGGGCCTGTCCCCGGTGTACGCCGAGGCCGCCACCGCACTCGGCAAGCTCCTCGCGCAGCGCGGCATCGGCCTCGTGTACGGCGGCGCGAGCGTCGGCACGATGGGCGCGGTCGCCGACGCCGCCCTCGCCGCGGGCGGTGAGGTGATCGGCGTGATCCCGGAGGCGCTGTCCAGCGTCGAGATCGCCCACGCGGGCCTCTCGGAACTGCACGTCGTCCCCGACATGCACCAGCGCAAGGCCAAGATGGCCGCGCTGTCGGACGGCTTCCTGGCCCTGCCGGGCGGGGCGGGCACGTTGGAGGAGCTGTTCGAGGTCTGGACCTGGGCCCAGCTCGGCCTGCACGGCAAGCCCATCGGCCTCGTCGACGTCGCCGGTTACTACCGGGGCCTCGTGGACTTCGCCGACCACATGGTCACGCAGGGCTTCCTGGGTGCCGGCTACCGCGACCTGCTCCTGGTGGACGCCGACGTTTCGGCGCTGCTGGACCGGTTCACGGAGTACGAGCCGCCCGCGCAGCCCAAGTGGTCGTGATCAGGCGGCGCCTTCGCTCGGCCGCTTGTGGTAGCTGTCCACGTACTCCTGCCCTGAGAGCTCCAGGATCGCGTACATGATCTCGTCCGTCACGGAACGGCGGATGGCCGAGGACGAGTCCTGGCCTTCGTAGCGGGAGAAGTCGAGCGGTTCGCCGAACTTGACGCGGATCGGGCACACGCGCGGGATCTTCGCGCCGCCCGGCTGGATGGCTTCGGTGCCGGAGAGGGCGACGGGGACGACTTTGGCGCCGGTGGACAGCGCCAGCGCCGCGACGCCCGTGTGGCCGCGGTACAGGCGCCCGTCCAGGGAGCGCGTGCCCTCGGGGTAGATGGCGAACGTGCCGCCCGCCTCGAGGACGCGGCGCCCGGCCTCCAGCGCGGCCAGGCCGGCGGACGCGTTGCCCCGCTCGACGGGGATGTAGCCGAGCGCGTCGAGTGAGTTGGCGATGAACCGGCCCTTCAGGCCCTTGCCCGTGAAGTACTCCGCCTTGCCGAGGAACCGCACCTGGCGTGGCGTCGTGAACGTGATCACGCCGGTGTCCAGCGCTGCCCGGTGGTTGGCCGCGAGCAGGACCGGACCGTGGGCCGGCACGTTCTCCACACCCTCGACCTCCGGACGGTAGAGCGAGCGGACCAACGGGCCGAGCGCGAAACGGACGAGCAGGGGCAGCAACGGGGTCTCCCTCCGGTGGACAGGTCGCCGGCTCCAGCATGGCACGATCGGCCGATGAGCTGGTTCGAACGTCGCACCTGGCAGGAACCCGCGTGGACGCCCGCGGACATCCTCGCGGCGAAGCGTGACCGCACGGTTTCCGTGGTGCTTCCGGCGCTGGACGAGGAGCAGACGGTCGGTGCCGTCGTCGGGTCCGTGCGCCCGCTGCTGGGGTCGGTCGTCGACGAGCTCGTGGTCGTCGACTCCGGCTCCACCGATGCGACGGCTCGGGTCGCCGAGGAGGCGGGCGCGCGCGTCGTGCACCGCGAGGACGTGCTGCCCGATCTGCCGCCGCGGCCCGGCAAGGGCGAGGTGCTGTGGCGTTCACTTGCGGCGACCAGCGGCGACGTCGTGGTGTTCCTCGACTCCGATCTCGTGGATCCCGGCCCGGCGTTCGTGCCGGCGCTGCTCGGCCCGCTGCTCACGGAAGCCGGCGTGCACCTGGTCAAGGGTTTTTACCGCCGTCCGCTGCGGCTCGAGAGCACGGGTGGCGGCCGCGTCACCGAACTCCTCGCCCGGCCGGTGCTCTCCGCGCTGCGCCCGGCGCTGGGCGAGCTCGTGCAGCCCCTCGGCGGCGAGTACGCGGGCACGCGCGAGTTCTTCGAGTCCGTGCCCTTCGCCGGCGGTTACGGCGTGGAGATCGGCCTGCTGCTGGACGCCGAGGAGCGCTACGGCCTCGACGGGCTCGCCCAGGTCAACCTCGGCGTCCGCAAGCACCGCAACCGCTCGCTGCTGCAGCTGGGTGTGATGGCGCGCCAGATCCTCGGCACGGCGCTCGCCCGCTGCGGCGGGCCGAGTGACGAAGCGGCCCGGTTCACGCAGTTCGTGCAGGTGTCGGGGGAGTGGCTGCCCGACGTCACCGAGGTCGCAGTGCTGGACCGGCCGCCGATGCGTGAGGTGCGGGCCGCCCGTCCTCGAGGCTGAGCACGCGGTCGAAACCGGCGAGGTGCTCGGGCCGGTGCGTCACGAGCACGACGGTCCCCTTCGCGGCCGCGAGCACGCGCGCGAGGACCTCGTCGCCGTGAGCTTCGTCGAGGCCTTCGACGGGTTCGTCCAGCACGAGCACCGGTGGCGCGGCGAGCACGGCCCGTGCGAGCACCAGCCGCTGGCGCTGGCCGCCCGACAGCGTGCCGGCGGCGCGATCGAGCGGCACGTCGAGGTCGGCGACGGCGCACGCGGCGAGCAGATCGTCGTCCGAAGCGTCCGGCGCGGCCAGCCGCAGGTTCTCGCGGACGGTCGTGGTGAACACGTGCGCGTCGGCGAGCGCGCCTGACACGACCCGCGGGTTCGGGCCCTCGATCCGCCGGCCGTCGAGCGTGGCCCGGCCCGCCGTAGGCGCCGTGAACCCGAGCAGGACGTGCAGCAGCGTCGTCTTCCCCGCGCCCGACGGGCCCAGCACGCCGAGCCGCGTGCCCGGCGGGAGGTCGAGGTCGACGCCGTCGAGCGCCGCGGCCCGGCCGGGGTGCCGCACGCCGACCCCGCTCAGCCGCAGGTGCCCCGGGCCGGTGTGCTCCGGCGGCTCGGCGGGCGTGGTCGCCAGCAGTTCCCGCACGCGGCTGAGCGAGGCCCGCAGCTCCGGCACGCGCTGGGCGGCGGCGGTGAGGGGTAGGACGATCTCGAACACCGCCAGCACGACCAGCGTCAGCGCCGCCGTGACGGGGACGCTCGCGCCCGCCAGCAGCGCCACCGCGGCCGTCGACGCGAGCTGCACGAGCGCACCGGCAGCGGTCAGCACCGCGAGCCACGCCGAAATTCCGCGCGCCCGGGCGGCGATCCCGTCGGCCACCGAGCCGGCGGCCGCCGTCGCCTCGGCTTCCGCGCCGTACGCCACGAGCTCCCGCCGGCCCGTCACCAGCTCCACGGTGCGCTCGGCCAGCTCCTGCCGCGCCGGGGACGTCAGCGCCTGGCTCTTCGCGGTGATCCGCACGGCGAGCCGGGGCAGCACCACGCCCGCGACCATCAGCCCGGCCACCACCACCGCGGCGGCCGGAAGGCTCACCAGGCCCACCACGACCGTCACCGCCGCCCCGACGATCCCCGCGACGACCGCCGGCAACGCCAGCCGCAGCACGGCGTCCTGGACGGCGTCCACATCGGACACCAGTCGCGTCACGAGGTCGGCCCCGGAGTGCTCCGCCACCCGCCGCGGCACGAGCGCTTCGTACACCCGCGCCCGCAGCGCCCCGAGGTAACGCAGCACGACCTCGTGCCCGGCCAGGCGTTCGGCGTAGCGCAACCCCCCGCGTGCCAAGGCGAACACGCGCACCGCCACGATCGCGACCGTCAGCGCGGCGAGTGGTGGCTGTTCGGCCGCTCGCATGAGCAGCCAGGCCGCGGTGCCGGTGAGCGCCAGCCCGGCCAGTTCCGCCGCGGCGGCAAGCAGCGCCGCCCGGATCAGCCGCGCGCCGTTCATCGGACCGCCTCCGGCACGCGCCCGCCCGCCACGGGGATCGTGCGCGTGGCCAGGTCGGCCAGCGCCGGGTGGTGGGCGACGAACACCGCCGTCCGCCCGGGCAGCAACTGGCGCGTGCCGTCGAGCACCGCCTGTTCCGTCCTGAGGTCCAGCTGCGCCGTCGGTTCGTCGAGCAGCACGAGTCCCGCGCCGGTCCGGGCCAACGCGCGCGCCAAGCCGATGCGTTGCCGTTGCCCCGCGGACAATCCCGCGCCCAGCTCGCCGATGCGGGTCGCGCAACCCTCGGGCAACCCGGCGATCACGTCGTCGAGCGCGGCCGCGCGCGCCGCGGCCGGGACGTCACACGTCGAGCCCAGCGCGATGTTGTCGGCGACGGTGCCGCTGAACAGCGTCGGCCGCTGCGGCAGCCACGCCGTGTCGCGCAGCCAGGCCGCGTGGTCGAGCGAGCGCAGGTCGACGCCGTCCACGAGCACCCGGCCCGACGTCGGCGTGACGAAACCGAGCAGCACCGCCAGCAGCGTCGACTTGCCCGATCCGCTCGGCCCGGTGAGCGCCACGTGCTCACCGCGCCCGACAACGAGGTCCACTTCGGACAGTGCCACCACGTCGCCGTAGCGCACCGACACCCCCTCGACCACGAGCTCCGGCGGCCCGGCCGGCCGCGTGAGCACGCCGCCTCGCTGGGCCGGCGCCGGCGTGGCCAGCGCTTCCCGCAACGCCGTGAGCCCCTCGGCCGCCGCGTGGAACTTCGCGCCGGCCGCGCGCAGCGGCAGGTACGCCTCGGGCGCGAGCACCAGCACGAGCATCGCGGTGTGCGCGTCGAGCGAGCCCTCGAGCAGCCGGAACCCGATCGGCACGGCGATGAGCGCGATCGACATCGTCGCCACCAGTTCCAGCACCAGCGAGGACAGGAACGCCACGCGCAGCGTGCCGAGCGTCGCGTCCGCGTGGGCGCCGGCCATGGCCCGCACGGTGTCCGCCTGGGCGCGGGCCCGGCCGAGCAGCTTGAGCGTCGGCAGACCGCGCACGGTGTCGAGGAAGTGCCCGCCCAGCCGGGTGAGCAGCGCCCACTGCCGTTCGGTGCGCGCCTTCGCCCGCGCGCCGACCAGCGCCGCGAACACCGGGATCAGCGGCAGCGTCGCGACCACGATCAACGCCGACGTCAGGTCCGTCGTGAACAGCCGCGCCACCACGGCCACCGGCACGAGCACCGACAGCACCAGCGCGGGCAGGTACCCGGTGAGGTAGCCGGTGGTCGCGTCCACCCCCTTGGTCACCTGCGTGGTGACCGCGCCGGCGTCGGCGGACGAGCCGAGCAGCCGGCGCCGCAGCCCAGCCTGCGCGCCCGCCGCGAAGCGGCCCGTGACGACCCCCTGCGCGAGCGCGAGCAGCACCCGCGCGGCCACGGCGACGAGCAGCGCGACACCGACGCCACCACCGGTCAGCAGGGTGGCGAGGCCTTCGGCCTGCACGAGGACCGCGCCGGCGGTCAGCGCGCCGAGCACCCCGAGCACGGCCAGGTACCGGCGCAAGCCGGGCAAGGACGGCATTTCCGTTCCCCCTAGAAGTGCAGCAGCGACTGCCGGTCGACGGGACCGCGGTTCGCGCGCCAGGTCAGCCACTGCACGACGACCAGCACCACGAGCACGGGTACCGCGAACCAGCCCAGCAGCGCGGCCGTTTCCGGCGCCGTGACGGCAGCGGAGACGGTCAGCGCGTACGACGGGTCCGAAGTGGACACCAGGACCGTCGGGAACCGCAGCACGCCCACGAGCAGCGCCGGTGTGGCCGACAGCAGCATGGCGGCGGGCAGCGCGACGCGGAACCGGCGCGTCCGCAGTCCGAACAGGACAACACCGAACGCGGCGAACGCCACGGCCGTCACCACGATCGCGAGCCACGACGCCCCCGACACGGCCAGCGCGCCCCACGCCGTGGCCACCACCAGGAACGTGCCGGCCGGGGCCGTGAACGACTTGGCGAACCGCGCCGCGCGCCCGGCGAGGTCCGCCGGCCCGCGCACGGCGAGGAACACCGCCGCCTGCAGCCCGAACAGCGCCACGAACCCGAGCCCCCACAGCACGGCGTACGGGTCGAAGAGCGCGAGCACGTCGTCGACCGGGTTGCCGCGCGAATCCACGGGCAGGCCGAGCACGAGGTTGCCGAGGAACAGGCCCCACGACACCGTCGTCACGAGCGCGCCCGCCGTGATGCCGAACGTCCACGGCCCTCGGCGCGCTTCGGGGCGGCGGCTGCGCAGCTGCACCGACGCCGTGAACGCGACGAGCCCGAGCAGCAGTGTCACCACCAGCACGTACGCGCCGGCGAACACCCGTCCCTCCAGGTGCGGGAACGCGCCGAACAGCACCCCGACCGCGGCGATCAGCCACACCTCGTTGGCGAGGAAGAACGGCCCGAGCGCCCCCAGCGCGCGGCGCTGCTGCGGTTCGTCGCGGGCGAGGCCGGGCAGCAGGAAGCCGACGCCGTAGTCGTAGCCCGCGAGCGCGAAGTACCCGCCGAGCAGCAGGCCGAGCACGCACCACCAGATCGTCACCATGATCAGACTCCGCTCAGCACGGGAAGTTCGGGCTCGGCCGGCGCCTCTTCGGGCTCGGGGCCGCGCCGCGCGATCCGCGACAGCAGCACCCAGTCGGCCACGGCGAGGGCGGCGAAGAGCACG
Organism: Amycolatopsis sp. NPDC051903; assembly: GCF_044452505.1. NCBI lineage: Bacteria > Bacillati > Actinomycetota > Actinomycetes > Pseudonocardiales > Pseudonocardiaceae > Amycolatopsis > Amycolatopsis sp. NPDC051903. The sequence goes on from NZ_JBITBT010000001.1 coordinate 815,304, forward strand.
CCGAACGCGACGAACGAGAACAGGATCTGGCCCGCGCTCACCCCGGAGATCGCGTCGGCCGTGCGCAGCTGCCCCCAGACCAGCCAGGGCTGGCGCCCGATCTCCCGCACGAGCCAGCCGCCGATCGCCGCGCCGAACGGCAGCGCGATCGCGGGCACCATCAGGTAGAGCAGCGGGCGGGCGCGCATCAGCCAGTTGCGGTAGAGCAGCACGGTGCCGACCACCGTGCACAGGAGCATGACGAACCCGATGGTCACCATCACGCCCAGTGGCGTGGCGACCCCGGTGCTGTTGCCGTCGAGCTTGTCCGGCTGGTACTTCGCCAGTTCGCCGAACTGCGCGAAACCCTGCTGGATCACCAGGACGCTGCCGGCCAGTGCCGTCACCACGCCGATTCGCATCGAGCGGCGGAAGAAGTCGACCTCCGGCGTGCGCTTGATGAAGTGGTAGGCGCTCACGCCGACCACGAAGAACCCGCCGGTGGCCAATGCGGCGGCCAGCACGTGCGGCAGCGACGCGACGAGCGCCGGGTTCGTGAGCAGGGCGCCGAAGTCGTCGAGCCGCAGCACGCCGTTCTCGAGGTGGCTGCCGACCGGGTTCTGCAGGAACGAGTTGGCGACCATGATGAACAGCGCCGACGCGTACGCGGTTAGCGTGACGAGCCAGATCGTGGCCAGGTGCACCCACTTGTTCAGCCGGCCCCAGCCGAAGATCCACAATCCCAGGAATGTGGACTCGAGGAAGAACGCCACCAGCGTCTCGATCGCGAGTGGCGCTCCGAAAACATCACCGGCGAATGCGGAAAGCCCGGTCCACGTCAGCCCGAACTGGAATTCCATGACGATTCCGGTGGTGATGCCGAGCGCGTAATTGATCACGTAGAGGCGGCCCCAGAACCGGGTCATCCGGAGCAGCTGCGGAGTGCCGCTGATGGCAGCCCGGGTCTGGGTGATCGCCACAACGGTCACCAAACCCAGGGTGAGCAGCACGAACAGGAAGTGGAACGTCGTCGTCGTCGCGAACTGGAGTCTCGCGATCGGTAGTGGGTCCATGGCGGCGGAGTCTATACGTAGTGCGGCTACATGTAGCAGAGAAATCTATGAGATCCGGGTCATCTCAGGGTCATCCCCGGTGTCCCGCTCGCCGAACCGGGGATTACGCTTCCGGCGTTGGTATGAGTAGACTGCCCACCTATGAAGGCGGACACCTTGCGCGGGCACCTCGACGCGCTGCTGCTGGCTGTGCTCGACGGCCGGAAGCTGCACGGCTACGCGATCATCGAGGCGCTCGCGCTGCGGAGCGGCGGTGCACTCGACCTGCCGACCGGGACCGTGTACCCGGCGCTGCGCAGACTCGAGCGGGCCGGCTACCTGGCCAGCGAGTGGGACGTGGTGGCCGGGCGCAAACGCCGCACCTACCGGCTCACCCGCCCCGGGCAGCAGGCGCTCGCCGCCGAGCGAGCCGAGTGGCGGGAGTTCACGACGGTGATCGGCGGCGTCCTCCAGGCGGGCGCGTGAGAGCGTTCCCGCGGTTCGCCGGACCGCGGGTGGGGGAGGAGCGGGCATGACCGGGATCGAGGGGTACCTCGCGGACCTCGACCGGCGCCTCGTGGGCTGCCGGTCGACGAAGGACGACCTGCTGGCGGAGGCGCGCGACGGCCTGCACGACGCGGCCGACGCGTACCGCGAAGGCGGGATGCCCGGCCTCGAAGCCGAGCGCCGCGCGGTGGCCGACTTCGGCGGGGCCGACGTGATCGCCGGCGACTACCAGGCGGAGCTGTCCATGCACAGCGGCGTGCGCACGCTGTGGAAGCTCGTGCTGGGCGTGCCCGCGATGCAGCTTTCGTGGGACTTCGCCCGGATCCTCACCTTCGGCGACTGGACGCGCCTGTCGACCCCGACGCCCGAGTGGTACCGCCTCGCCACGCACTTCTCGCACGGCGCGGTGTTCGTGGTGCCCGCGGTGGGGCTCGTCGCGCTGGTGTGCGCGCGCTGGCTGAGCCGCCGCGTCGACGGGATCCGCCTGGCGCGCACGTGCGGGTTCTTCATCGCCGGCGCCGTCGGCATCAACCTCGCGTCCGTGCTCACGCTCGTGGTGGCGACGGGCTTCGTCGACGTTTCGCGGTTGTTCCTGTCCGTTCCGTGCGTGTTGCTGATGGTGGCGTACGTACTGCTGTCGGTGCGTCTGGTCGTGCTCGCGCGACGTTCGATGGCGCGGTGTGCCACGATCGTGGCGTGACGACCGCGCTGATCTACCTCGTAGTCATGCTGCTGGTGGCCGCCGTGGTGTTCCTGCTCGCCGCCGTGGTGTTCGGCCGGGGCGAGGAGCTGGCCCCGCTGCCGCCGGGCAGCTCGCCCACCCGCCTGCCCGCCGAGGACATCACGGGTGAAGACGTGCGGCAGGTGCGTTACCAGCTCGTGCTGCGCGGCTACAAGATGTCCGAAGTGGACTGGGTGATGCGCCGGCTCGGGGTGGAGCTCGACGAGCTGCGCGGCCGAGTCGCGGAGCTGGAGGCGGCCCAGCGGGAACCGAGGCCCGCGGGTGAGTAGCGACCTGGTGCTGTCGGTGGAGGTCGACGCCCCGGCAGGGACGACGTGGCTCGCGCTCACCGACTGGCCGCGCCAGCACGAGTGGATCCTCGGCACCACTGTGGAGGTGCTCGAGGGCAACGGCCGCAGCGTCGGCTCGAAGATCGCGGCGACCACGGGGATCGCCGGCGTCGGGCTCTTCACCGACACCATGGAGGTCACCGCCTGGGAGCCGCCGTTGCGCGTGACGATGCGCCACATCGGCAGCCTCGTGCGCGGCACCGCGGCGTTCCAGGTCGTCGCCAACGGGCCGACGCGCTCCACGTTCGTCTGGGCCGAGCACCTCGACCTGCCGTTCGGCCTCCTCGGGCGCGTCGGCTGGCCGGTCGTGCGCCCGGCGTTCTCGCTCGGGCTGCGGTATTCGATGAAGCGGTTCGCGAAGTTCGTCCAGGACTACACGGTGGGCGGCCGATGACGGGGCTGCTGGGGGAAGACGGCGTTTCGCGCTGTTCGTGGGGCAACTCGACGGCGGACTACACGGCCTACCACGACGAGGAGTGGGGCACGCCGCTGCACGGCGAGGCGGCGCTGTACGAGCGGCTGTGCCTCGAGTCGTTCCAGTCGGGACTGTCGTGGATCACGATCCTGCGAAAGCGCGAGAACTTCCGGAAGGCGTTCCGGAAGTTCCAGCCGGCCAAGGTCGCGCGCTTCGGCGACGCCGACGTCGAACGGCTTATGGCCGACGCCGGCATCGTGCGCAACCGCGCCAAGATCCTCGCGGCCATCGGCAACGCGCGCGCGATCGCGCAGCTCGAGTTGCCGCTGGACGAACTGCTGTGGTCGTTCGCGCCCGAGAAGCACGTGCGGCCGAAGACGATGGCCGACGTGCCGGCGGCGACCGACGAGTCCAAGGCCATGGCGAAGGCGCTCAAGAAGCGCGGCTTCGCCTTCCTCGGCCCCACGACCTGCTACGCGCTCATGCAGGCGACCGGCATGGTCGACGATCACGTCGCGGGCTGCTTCCGGGCGAACTGAACCCGCCGGAAGCAGCCCGGCGCGGCTACTTCCCCTGGAAGTTCGGCTTGCGCTTCGCGACGAACGCCTCCACGGCCTCCGTGTGGTCGGCGGTCGCGCCGAGCGCGGTCTGGGCCTCGTCCTCGGCGCCGAGCGCGTCGTCCAGAGAGGACTGCGCGGCGACGGACAGCACGTGCTTGATCTTCGAGTACGCCACGGTCGGGCCCGCGGCGAGCTTCGCGGCCACGGACTGGGCGCGCGCGGCCAGCTCCTCGTCGGGCACGACTTCGCCGACCAGGCCGATGCGCTGCGCCTCGGCGGAGTCGACGGTGCGGGCCAGCAGCATCAGCTCGGCGGCGCGGCCGAGGCCGATGAGCCGCTGCAGCGTCCACGACGCGCCCGAGTCGGGGCCGAGCCCGACGTTGGCGAAGGCCATCAGGAACGACGACGACTCGGCGGCGATCCTCAGGTCGCTGGCGTAGGCGAAGGCGGCGCCCGCGCCGGCGGCCGTGCCGTTGACGGCGGCGATGACCGGCTTCGGCATGTCGACGATGGCCTTGACGATCGGGTTGTAGTGGTCGCTCACCGTGTGCAGCGGCGCCGGGTCGTGGGCCTGGAGCAGGCCCACGTGTTCCTTGAGGTCCTGACCGGCGCAGAACGCCTTGCCCGCGCCGGTGAGCACGACCGCGCGCACGTCCGCGTCGTCGGCCGCGGCCCGCAGCTCGGCGAGCAGCCGTTCCTTCAGCTCGACGGTCAGCGAGTTGTACGCCTCCGGCCGGTTCAGGGTCAGGGTGCGCACGCCGTCGGCGTCGGCGGTCAGGAGGACGTCGGATGTGGTCACTGGTGCTCCTCTTGGCGTAATCACGACTGTTCCGCCGAGTCTTTCAGCCCCGCGTGGCGCATACCAGCACCGATGTGGCGGCAAATGATCGGTCCGCGTTCGCGCCCGGCCGCTGATGAGGGACAATGGGGGTCAAGACCCGGCTGGCATGGGAGTGCGCGACCCGGGCGCGCCGGTTGAGACGGAGGGAGCACGCTATGGCGGCCATGAAGCCCCGGACCGGAGATGGTCCCCTCGAAGTGACCAAGGAGGGACGGGGCCTCGTGATGCGGGTGCCACTGGAAGGTGGCGGCCGGCTCGTCGTCGAGCTCTCCGCGGAAGAAGCGAAGGACCTCGGCGCGGCCCTGCAGGAGGTCACCGGCTGATCCCGGCTCCCCCACTGTCCAATTCGCACCCCGGTCTCCTGCTGGAGGCCGGGGTTGCGGTTCATCTGCGCCCAAAGGTTGCTCACTGTGCGTAACTCGCTACCGCCTGTTCCGACGAAACTGCCCGAGATCGAGGTCGCCGATTCGTTCCGCCGCGCGGCGCCGCACGTGGTGCTCGCGCTGAAGTCGGCCGAGCTGGAGCTGGGCGGCGTGAAGCCGTCCGGCAAGGCCGGCGACGTGCAGCCGGTGCCGGCCGGCGGCTGGGTCGCCGGGATCGGCGACGGGGAACCGCGCGAGTACCGGCGGGCGGGTGCGGCCGTGGCGCGCGCAGTGACCTCTGTGGACGAGCCGGCGAAGGCCGTGCAGGTCGAGCTGCCCGCGGACGTCACCGTGGCGCAGGTCGGCGAGCTGGCCATGGGCCTGTTCCTGGGCGGCTACCGGTTCCTGGTGACCACAGAGGACCCGAAGCCGGCGCTGCAGACCGTGCGGCTGGTGACCGGGCGCGGCGGTGCGGCGGCGGCGTACGCGGACGAGGTCGCGCGGGTGCGGGAGCTGGCCGCGGCCGCGGCGCTGACGCGCGATCTGGCCAACACGCCGTCGAACGTCAAGAACCCGGCGTGGCTCGCCAACACCGCGGCGAAGGTCGTCGGTTCGGCCGCGGTGACCGTGACCGTACGGGACGAGAAGTGGCTCGCCGACAACGGCTTCGGCGGCGTGCTCGCCGTGGGCGGCGGCTCGGCGTCGCCGCCGCGGCTGATCGAACTCGAGTACCGCCCGCGCGGCGCGAAGACCCACGTGCTGTTCGTGGGCAAGGGGATCACGTTCGACACGGGCGGCCTCTCGATCAAGCCGGCCGACGGCATGCACCTCATGCGCACCGACATGGCGGGCGGCGCGGCCGTGCTGTCGGCGGTGCGCGCGATCGCCGCGTTGAAGCTGCCGGTGCGCGTCAGCGCGCTGGTGCCCGCGGCCGAGAACCACGTCTCGGGTGGTTCGTACCGCCCCGGCGACATCGTCCGCCACTACGGCGGCCGCACCACCGAGGTCGGCAACACCGACGCCGAGGGCCGCATGGTCATGGCCGACGCGCTGGCGTACGGCATCGAAAAGCACAAGCCGGACTTCGTCGTCGACGCCGCCACCCTCACCGGCGCCATGAAGGTCTCCCTCGGCCTGCGCACCGGCGGCCTCTTCGCCACCGACGACGCCCTCGCCACCCGAGTCGTCGAAGCCGGCGCGCGCGTCGGCGAATCCTGGTGGCGCATGCCCCTCGTCGACGACTACGCCACCGGCATCGAAGGCGAACTCGGCGACGTCCGCCAAGCCCCCGGCGGCCCCGGCGGCATCATGGCCGCGCTCTTCCTCCGCGAATTCACGGCCGGCCTCCCCTGGGCCCACCTGGACATCGCCGGCCCCGCCCGCGCCGACAAAACCTACGACGACATCGTCCCCGGCGCCTCCGGCTTCGCCGCCCGCACCCTCGTGGAACTAGCCGCCTCCTTCACCCACTGACCGCGCCCCAAGCCCAATCCGACACAGCCAGGCACCCCCGGCTCCCAGGCCGACCACCCACCCAAGGCGACGCACCACGCATACGACACCGCCGCCGAACTAGGCAACGAAGGATGCACGCAGCCCTGCCGTGCACCTCGATCGGCGACGCGCCACGCATACGCAACCGCCGCCAAACAGACCCACTGAGGATGCGCCCAGCCCCTGCCGCGCACCCCCGACAGGCGACGCACCACGCATACGACACCGCCGCCGAACTAGGCAACGAAGGATGCATCCAGCCCCTGCCCGGCACCTCGATCCGAAGCTTCCACACGGCCGCCGACCCCGTGTCAAGGCACGCTTTCCCGCCTTGACACGGGGTCAGCGGCCGTAGTCACACTCGAGCTTCGGGGTGCCTACGCACCGCAACACGCCCCCGCGCAGGACCGCATCCCCACCACAACGCCACGCAACACGCCCCCGCGCAGGACCGCATCAACCCACAACGAGACCGCACCCGCCCCCGCGAGGGCCCACACCCCACACCAAGACCACCCCTAACTCCCCACCCCTAACTCCCCACCACAAACCCCCGAAACTCCCCAACACTCCTCGACACCGGCTCCCCCCTCCGCCAAGCCAACCCGATCGTCCTCCCCACCCCCGGCACGATCGGCACCTCCGCCACCCCCGCCGGCGCCCCCGGCTCGAAATGCGGCAACAACGCCACCCCCAACCCCGCCGCCACCAACCCCCGCACCGTGTCCGATTCCTGCCCCTCAAACGCAATCCTCGGCTCGAACCCCGCCGCCGCACACAACTCGTCCGTGATCCGCCGCAACCCGTACCCCGGTTCCAGCAACACGAACTCCTCCCCGGCGAGCTCCTCCATCCGCACCCCTTCCCTGCCCGCCAGCCGATGTCCAGCCGGCACCGACAGCAGGATCGGCTGCGTCGCCAGCACCGCCGTCTCGAACCCGGGTTCGTCCGGCACCGGCGCCAGCAACACCAGATCCAGCTCGCCCTCCGCCAGCCGGTCCACCATCTCCTGCCGCGACCCCTGCACCAGCGTGAACCGCGCCCTCGGCGCCACCGCCCGGTAGTCGCGCAGCAGTGACGGCACCAGCGACCGCCCCAGCAGGTGCAGGAACCCCAGCACGACCCGCCCGCTGTCCGGTTCGATCTCTTCGCGCGCGAGCCGCGCCCCGGCGTCCACCGCCACCAGTGCCCGTTCGGCGGCCTCCGCCAGCAACTCGGCCGCCCGCGTGAGCCGGATGCCCCGGCCGTCCGGCACCGTCAGCGGCGCCCCGAGCGACTCGCTCAGCGCGGACAGCCGTCGGCTGATTGTGGGCTGCGGCACCCCGAGCAGCTCGGCTGTGCGTGTGACGTTCCTCGTGCTCCTCAGGGTGGCGAGGAGCTGCAGGTGGGGCGCGAGCTGGGAAGTCAGAGTCTCATACGGCACGGTATGGATTATCCCGCATTACCGTATTGGACGTATTGGTTAGCGTTCCTTAGCTTCGGAGTACGTGACCACCACCGCTCGTGTGAAGGTCGCCGTCACGGCGGCCGGCTTCACCTCGTTCGCGCTGCTCTACGCGCCGCAGGCCGTGCTGCCGCAGCTCGCGCAGCAGTACCACCTGGACCCGGGCGGCGCGTCGCTGGCGGTCAGCGTGGCGACGGGTGCGCTGGCGATCTCCGTGCTCCCGATCGCGGCGCTGTCCGAGGTGGTCGGGCGCCGGGCGGTGATCCTGACGTCGGTGATCGTGTCGGCGGTGCTGGGGCTGCTGCTGCCGCTGATGCCCTCGTACTCCCTGATGCTGGTGCTGCGCGCGGTCCAGGGCGTCGCGATCGCGGGCTTCCCCGGCGTCGCCACGGCCTACCTGGTCGAGCGGCTCGGCAAGGTCGGCGTCGCGGCGGCGGTGGGGGCGATGATCGCCGGCAATTCCATCGGCGGCATGACCGGCCGGCTCGCGACGGGCTTCACCGCCGCTCCCTTCGGCTGGCGGGGCGCCCTGTACGTGGTCGCCGGGCTCTCGCTGGTCTGCGCGATCGTCACGGTCGTCACCCTGCCGCCGAGCCACCGGGCGCCGGACGAACCGCGCCAGCACGTGCGCGACGTCTGCGTGGGCGTGCTCCACGCCGTGCGCAAGCCCGTGCTGCTCGCCCAGTACGCGGTCGCGCTGCTGGCCATGGGCTCGTTCGTCGCGCTCTACAACGCCGCGGGCTTCCGGCTGACGGGGGAGCTGCACCTGTCCGAGGCCCTCGCGTCGCTGGTGTTCCTCGCCTACGCGCTGGGCTCCGTCTCCTCGGCGCTGGCCAGCCGCCTGTCCGCCCGCATCGGCCGCCGCCGCGCGATCCTCGGCGCGCTGCTGACCATGGCCGTCGGGGGAGTGCTGACGATCCCGGACTCCGTGCTCCTGTTCGCGCTCGGTTTCGTGGTTCTGACCTGCTCGTTCTTCGCCGCCCACGCGATCGCGAACAGCTGGGCGGCCGCCGAGGCGCCAGAGCACGCGCGCGGCCAGACCGGCGGTCTCTACACACTGCTCTACTACCTCGGCAGCAGCATCGGCGGTGCCGTCGGTGCGGTCATCTACGGCACGGCCGGCTGGGCCTGGCTCATCGTCGCCGTGGCGGTGTGGCTCGCGCTCGCCGCGGTCGCCGTCGGGGTCGGCACCGCCGTCCGGGTGCGCCCGCGCGAGCTGGCGCACTCCTGACCAGGGGCAACGCCCTCAGCCGACCGCCGCGACCAGCAGCCCGCCGCCGACCGGCAGCAGAGCCGGCACCAGGCGTTCGTCCTCCCGCATGGCCCGCGCGACCTCCCGTAGGGCCAGCGTTTCCGGATCACGGCGCGAGGGGTCGGCGACCCGGCCGCCGGCCAGCACGTTGTGGAAGGCGATGATCCCGCCGCGGCGCAGCAGCGAGACGCCCTTCTCGTAGTAACTGGGGAACTCGATGCGGGCCGCGTCCACGAACACCAGGTCGTAGCCGCCGGGGGTGAGCCGCGGGAGCACGTCGAGCGCGCGGCCGACGATGAGCCGGGTGCGGCCGGGTGGGATGCCGGCGTCGAGGAACGTCTTGCGCGCGGCCCGTTGGTACTCCGGCTCGAGGTCGATCGACGTCAGCACTCCGCCGGGGGCCATCCCGCGCAGCAGGTGCAGCCCGCTCACCCCGACCCCGGTACCGACCTCCACCACGGCCTTCGCCCCGAGCGTCGCGGCGAGGAAACGCAAGGTCGCGCCCGCTCCCGCGGCCAGCGGGTGGCACCCCAAGTCGGCCGCGCGGGCCCGCGCCGCGGCCAGCACGTCGTCGTCGGGAAGGTACCCGTCGACGTACTCGGCGCCGACCGGCTCGGCCGCCGAGGCCGCATGCGTCCCGGAACTCACGCGCGAAGGTTAGCGTTGCTTGTCGACAAAACCGCGAAGGCTCCCTGGTAAGCCCGCCGAAATAACTTCTCAGCCTGTTCTCAGACGCGTCTCACTAGAACCATAAGGAGACCGGACAGACTCAATCTCGACCGCACGGGAACACCGTGCTCCCGAGCAGCGTTGGCCGAGGCAGAAGAGGAGACACGCTGATGGAGGTGCCTGCTCCCCTGATGCAGAACGCCGACACGACCGAACCGGAGCCGGTGACCGTGGACTCGGGCGAAGCGGCCTGGACGCCGCCGTCCTGGGACGAGGTCGTGCGCGAGCACGCCGACCGCGTCTACCGGCTGGCCTACCGCCTGACCGGCAACACCCACGACGCCGAGGACCTCACGCAGGAGACGTTCATCCGCGTCTTCCGCTCGCTCGCGTCGTACAAGCCGGGCACCTTCGAGGGCTGGTTGCACCGCATCACCACGAACCTGTTCCTCGACATGGCGCGCCGCCGCTCGCGCGTGCGCATGGAGGGGCTGCCGGAGGACACCGACCGCATCGTCGGTGACGACCCGAGCCCCGAGCAGGTCTACAGCGACACCCACCTCGACCCCGACCTGCAGGCGGCGCTCGACGAGCTGCCGCCCGAGTTCCGGGCCGCCGTGGTCCTGTGCGACGTCGAAGGCTTGTCCTACGAGGAGATCGGCGCGACGCTCGGTGTCAAGCTCGGCACCGTCCGCAGCCGCATCCACCGCGGCCGCCAGGCCTTGCGGGCTTCGCTGGAGCGCCGCCGGGCGCTGCGAGACGAGACTGCGAAGGTGTCGGTATGACCGCTGCGCGAGGTTGGGGCCTCCCCGAGTCGCACCTGTTGCCGGACGTAGTGGTCGCACTCGTCGACGGCGAGCTTTCCCCGGGCGCGCACGACCGCGCGACCGCGCACCTGGCGCGCTGCGGGATGTGCGCCGCCGAGGTGTCCGCCCAGCGGCAGGCCGTCGAGGCCGTCCGCCACGCGGGCGCGCCGTCGATGTCCGACGGTTTCCTGGCGAGCCTGCGCTCGATCCCGGACCACACCGACCTGCCCGGCGCCCCGGACAACCTGGCGATGACGGCCGACGGCCAGCTCGTCGCCATCCAGCGCCCGGACCGCGTGGCCGGCCTGCGCGAGGCGGGAGTGCTCGGAGGTCCGCCACCGTTGGGATCGACAACGCCGCTCGGGCACTCGCCAAACGTGCTCGGCGGCGGCCGCTTCACCCTCACCCGTAAGCGCGCGGCCCAGGGCGCCGGCGTGGTCGTGTCCGGGCTGGTGCTGAGCGCGCTGGCCCTGGTCGGCACGTCCGCCGACAGCGGCGAAGGCACCGGCGACCCCGGCAACGTCCCGCCGCCCAACGCCAACCTGCTGCCCGCGCAGATGGCCGTGCCGCGATCGGAGCCGACCGTGTCCACGCCGCCGACCGAGCCGACGACGCCGACCGCCACGCCGGTGGTCGACGAGAGCCTGGCGCCGACGCCGGCCCGCTGAGCCACCGCACCACGGCGCGAGAGGGAGGCCGTGGTGCGGTTCGGTTGCCCCCCGAACGCGGTGGGCAACAGCCATTTCACCGTCGTCTGGGCACACTGGGACGTCGAGGCTTGGGTATCGTCACGCCCAGCCACCTGATCTCAGCCCCGGGGAATGATGACCGAGCAGCCGAACGCGAACTCCGCACAGCCCCCCGCCGCGGGCGACGACCGGCTGGGTCCCCGGCCGCTCGACCGCCCGGCGGTGGATCCGGCGCAGGAAGCGGTGTTCGGCCGGCCGCGAGGCGTCGAGGGGGCGTTCGACAAGCTCTACACCCCGGCGCCCAACGGCAGCCGCAACCTCGAACTCGCACCGCCGACGCCCGAATCGCTCGCGGAGGCGTTCCGCCGTCCGCCGGGCGCCGAGGACGTCGTGCTGGAGCGTCCGCGCGAAGCGACCGGTGAGCCGCCCGCGCCCGAGGATCCCCTGTGGACGGACCCGCGCGACCCGTGGCGCGACCCCACCGCCGGCGCGGTGCTGGCCGGCCCGGCCGTGGCCGCCGAGGACGAGGAGAAGCCGGGGCACCGGCCCTCCGGCGCGCTGCTGAGCCTGCCGGAGGTCCTGTTCGGCCGTCGCGTGAAGCCGCGGGCCCTGGCGTTGCTGGGTGTCGTCGCGCTGCTCGTGGGCGCGGTCGGCGGGCTGGTGGGCTGGTGGATCGCCGACACCGGTTCGGCGCTCACCGGCAGCGCCACGATCTCCGAAGCCGAAGCGGCGAAGGAACGCCCGCCGGGCTCGATCGCGGACATCGCGCGACGCGTGTCACCGACGGTCGTTTCGCTGGAGGTGTTCAAGCCGGGCGCCGACTCCGGTGAGCAGGGCTCCGGCGTGGTGATCGACCCGCAGGGCTACATCCTCACCAACGAGCACGTGGTCGCGACCGCCGTCGCCGACCCGACCGTGAAGGTCACCGCGATCTTCAACGACGGCACGCGAACCGAGGCCAAGATCGTCGGCTCCGACCAGAAGACCGACCTCGCCGTGGTGAAGGTCAACGTGACCAACCCCGTGGTGATGCAGATCGGCAAGTCGTCGGACCTGGAGGTCGGCGACGCCGTGATCGCCGTCGGTTCGCCGCTGGCGCTGCAGAACTCCGTGACCTCGGGCATCGTCAGCGCGCTCAACCGGCCCATCACCGCCGGCGGCGACAGCGGCCAGCCGCCCGTGACGTACGAGGCCATCCAGACCGACGCCGCGATCAACCACGGCAACTCCGGTGGCGCGCTCGTCGACTCCACGGGGGCGCTGGTGGGCATCAACTCGTCGATCCGCTCGTCGAGCGCAGACGGGGGCAGCATCGGCATCGGCTTCGCCATCCCGAGCGACTACGCGATGAAGATCGCGAAGGCGCTGATCAAGGACGGCAAGGTGGCCCACGCCGACATCGGCATCAACGCCTCCACCACCGTCGCCGGCTCGACCACGATGGGCGCGCAGGTGAAGAACGTCGAGCCGGGAGGTCCCGCCGCGGCGGCCGGGATCAAGGAGGGCGACGTGATCACGAAGGTCGGCGACCGGCTCGTGCGCGATTCCGCGGAGCTGACCGTGGCCGTGCGCAACCACAACGTCGGTGAGGTCGTGCCCGTGCAGGTCGCCCGCGACGGCGCGTTGCTCGTGGTCGACGTGACCCTCGGCTCCGACTGACGTCGGGTGCCTTCCCGATGCGGCCGGCAGAAGGCGGACACCAACTGGAGGCTAGCGTTGTGCTAACGCTTTCCACCGTGACTGTGGCCGGATCGGGAACGAATGCCGCAGTAGCCCCGCTTCGGCGTTCGGGCCTGCCGGAACGCGGGGCGGCCCGGGTATTCTGAGCGGGGAAGCACGAGCGGAGGTCCACGGGTGTTCGACAGTATCGGCTGGGGCGAGATCCTCGTGCTCATCGTCGCCGGTCTCTTCATCCTGGGGCCGGAACGGCTCCCGGAAGCGGCGTCGTGGCTCGCCAAGAGCGTGCGCAAGGTCCGGGAGTTCGCCAACGGTGCCCGGGACCAGCTGCGCGAGGAGATGGGCCCGGAGTTCGACCAGCTCCGCAAGCCGCTCGAGGACCTTCGCGGACTGCGCAACTTCGACCCGAAGCGCGTGGTGACCCAGCACCTGTTCGACGGCGATTCGGATCCGTTGGGGCTCAACGGGTTCTCGTCGAACGGTTCGAACGGGACGAACGGCTCCAACGGATCCAACGGCGTCAAGCCGCAAACCGTGACGCCCCAGGCCGATCCGCTGAAGCCGGGTGAACGCCCGCCGGTGGATCCGGACGCCACCTGAGCCGGTTCCGTCCGCTTGTTGCCCGTCCGGGTGTGACCTGAACCGGCGGGTGGCCCGTGCGGCGCGCGCCGAGTTGCACGGCGGTGGCCGGGCGAGTTGGCTGTGGCGGGCCCGCGGTGTGCACGAGTGATCTTGCTGGGTAACCTCGGGCAAACCGCCCATATCGACCCTGGAGGTTCCCCATGTCACGCCGTGCGGCTGCGCTGGCCGGAACGATCGCCGCGGCGGCGCTGTTCGCCGCCGGCTGCACCGCCGACGACGAGCCGAGCACCGCGCCCCCGGCCACGTTCACCTCGGTGCCCGCGCCCGTGACGACCGGCGGCCCGTCGGTGCTGCCGTCCTCGAGCGCCCCGCCGGCCGGTGACCAGGCCAACGTCAAGCGCGGCGCCCAGACCGGTGAGGCCGACGTGGACGTCCTCGTGACGGTCGACTACAGCGCCGGCAAGGTCACCCCGCCCGCCGGTGTCGTCGACGTCCAGGTCGGCGACCGCGTCAAGGTCCGCGTCACGTCGGACCAGCAGGAGACCATCGACGTCCAGAACAATGCCGACGCGTCCTCCGACGTCGGCCCCGGCGCCCCGCAGGACGTCGTCTGGACGGTGGCGAAGGCCGGCGACACCAAGGTCACGCTGGGCACCGCCGGCACGCTCCTGGTGACGGTGCACGCCGCGTAAGAACCGCGAAAAACGGGCCGGGCGGGAGTTCCCGCCCGGCCCGACTCGTGTCCGGGGTCAGCGCCCGGCGGGGCTGACGTTCAGCATCATGCCCGCCAGGCCGCGGGCGCGGACCGTGAGCTTCTGCGCCGCTTCCTTGAGCACCTTCGACGCCGGGGCGTCCGGCTCGGCCAGGACGAGCGGGGTGCCTTCGTCGCCCTGTTCCCGCAGCCGCGGGTCGAGCGGCACCTGGCCCAGCAGGGGAACGGTGGAGCCCACGGACTTCGACAGCGAATCCGCCACGGTCTGGCCGCCGCCGGAGCCGAAGATCTCCATGCGCTCGCCCGAAGGCGTCTCGAGCCACGACATGTTCTCGATGACACCGGCCACGCGCTGGCGCGTCTGCATCGCGATGGCGCCCGCGCGCTCGGCCACCTCGGCGGCGGCCTGCTGCGGCGTGGTGACCACCAGGATCTCCGCGTTCGGGACCAGCTGCGCCACCGAGATCGCGATGTCGCCGGTGCCCGGCGGCAGGTCCAGCAGCAGGATGTCCAGGTCGCCCCAGAACACGTCGGCGAGGAACTGCTGCAGCGCGCGGTGCAGCATCGGGCCGCGCCAGACGACGGGGGCGTTGCCCGGCGTGAACATGCCGATCGAGATGACCTTCACGCCGTGGGACTGCGGCGGCATGATCATCGTCTCGACCTTGGTCGGCTTCTCGCGCGCGCCCAGCATGCGCGGGATCGAGTGGCCGTAGATGTCCGCGTCGACGACCCCCACCGACAGGCCGCGTTCGGCCATCGCGACGGCCAGGTTCACCGTCACCGACGACTTGCCGACCCCGCCCTTGCCCGACGCCACGCAGTACACGCGCGTCATGGACCCGGGCTGCGCGAACGGGATCACCGGCTCGGCCGAATCGCCGCGCAGCGACTTGCGCAGCTCGGTGCGCTGCTCGTCGCTCATCACGTCGAGCTCGACGCGCACGTCGGCGACGCCGGGGAGCTTCTTCACGGCCTTGGTGGTGTCCTCGGTCAGCGTCGCCTTCAGCGGACAGCCCGCGACCGTGAGGTAGATGCCGACGGTGACCACCGCGTCTTCACCGACCGCGACGTCCTTCACCATGCCGAGGTCGGTGATCGGCTTTTTGATCTCAGGGTCGTACACGTCCTTCAGCGCTGTGCGGACGTCCTCGACGCTGGGGAGCTGCTGTGTACTCGTCACGCAACCCATGTTACGTACCGGTCGGCACGTCCGATTTCGCCGCCTGCTTCACCTTGCGCGCCTTGCCGCTGCCGGCCAGGTCCTCGCGCAGCCGGTCGAGCTCGCTGCGCAGGTAGTCGCGGGTCGCGACCTCGCCGATCGCGAGCCGCAGCGCCGCCAGTTCGCGCGCCAGGTACTCGGTGTCCGCCTTCGTCTGCGCGGCGCGCGTGCGGTCCTCCTCCAGCGAGACGCGGTCGCGGTCGTCCTGCCGGTTCTGCGCGAGCAGGATCAGCGGCGCGGCGTACGCGGCCTGCGTGGAGAAGGCCAGGTTGAGCAGGATGAACGGGTACGGGTCCCAGCGCAGCGTCGTCGCCACCAGGTTCAGCGCGATCCAGACGATGACGATCAGCGTCTGCCAGAACAGGTACTTCCCGGTGCCCAGGAAGCGCGCGATGCGCTCGGTGAAGCGGCCGAAGGTGTCCGGGTCGATGTTCAGCCGGAACCGGTTCTGGCCGCGCGGCTGGTCGAGCCGCCGACCGCTGGTGAGCTCAGGCACGTCCGGCCTCCTCGGGGTGCACGTCGGCGCCGTCGGCCACGTCGTGCAGGCCGGTCTCGCGCCAGTCGTCGGGCAGCAAGTGGTCCAGGACGTCGTCGACGGTGACGGCGCCCAGCAGGTGCTCCCCGCCGTCGACCACGGGGCCGCACGCCAGGTTGTACGCGGCGAAGTAGCGCGTGACCTCGGCCAGTGACGCCTCGGGCCGCAACGCCGTGAGGTCGGTGTCCACGACGCCGCCGATCAGCTCGGCCGGCGGCTCGCGCAGCAGGCGCTGGAAGTGCACGACACCCACGAACCGGCCGGTCGGCGTCGCCGTCGGCGGACGGCAGACGAACACCATGCTCGCGAGCGCGGCCGGCAGGTCGGCGTTGCGGATGTGCGCGAGCGCTTCGGCCACGGTCGAGTCGGGTGTCAGTACCACCGGTTCCGGGGTCATCAGGCCGCCCGCGGTGTCGGCGGAGTACGCGAGCAGCCGCCTGACCGGCGCCGATTCCTCGGGCTCCATCAGGGCGAGCAGCCGGTGCTGGTCGGCGGGCGCGAGCTCGGCCAGCAGGTCGGCGGCGTCGTCGGGGTTCATCGCCTCGAGGATGTCGGCCGCGCGCTCCTCCGCCAGGTACGCCAGCAGCTCCTTCTGGTCGTCTTCGGGCAGCTCTTCGAGCACGTCGGCGAGGCGTTCGTCGTCCATCGCGTCGGCCACCTCGTGGCGGCGCTTGAGCGGCAGGTCGCGCACGGTGGCGGCGATGTCGACGGCGCGCATCGTGTCGAACAGCATCAGCAGCCGTCCCGCGCCTTGCGGCTGGCCGGTGAGGTCGGTGAGGCCGAGGCCGGCGACCTCGTCCCACGGCAGCACCTGCATCGCCGCCCGCCGCCGGCCGAGCGACAGGCGCGTGGAGCGCTCGCGAACGGCGAGCTTCGTGAGGATCCAATCGCGGGTTCGGGTGGGTTCCATGGCGGCGTCGACGATCGTCACGCGCGTCTCGGTGCCCATGAGCGTCGCGTGCGCGTCGAGCAACTGCCCGCACACGAGGACCTCGTTGGGGCGCTGGGTGAAGTGGCGCATGTTGACCGAACCGGTGGCGAGCGTCACGGCCGTGGGTTCGATGGAGGTGACGCGCAGCATGGGGACGAACACGCGCCGCCGCGTCGCGAGCTCGACCACGAGGCCGAGGATGCGCGGCGGCTGCGCGTCGAGCCGCAAGCCCGCGACCACGTCGCGGACCTTGCCGATCGACTCGCCGTCGGGCCCGAACACCGGCAGGCCCGCCAGCCGAGCCACGAAAACCCTGTTCACGCCAGCCATGGGGCTGACACTATCGGCTTGCGGGCCCGGGCGCCCGTGCCGCGGATCCGTGTCTTGCCAGCGTTCTCTCAGTCAGGACGACAAGGCCCAGTCGACCAAAGCGGGCAGCGCCTCGTACGCGGGCTGTTCGGCGCCGAGTTCGGTGGACCCGGCCAGATCCGCCTCGAACCACAGCCGGTTCTGCACGGCGCGCACGAGCGTCCACGCCCGCGCGCGGTCCGCGTCGAACCCGGTGGCCGCGAGCTTGTTCTCCACTGTGGACTCGCCGAACCGGTTCCACAGCAAGGAGAACACGCCGTACTCGAGGTCGCCGGCGAGGGGTTTCGGGTCGATCACGAGCCACGGTTCGCGCTGCCCGGCGAGCACGTTCTGGTAGTGCAGGTCCTCGTTCACCAGCAGCCCGCCGGCGCCCGGTCCGAGGTCGCGGCAGACCTCCAGCGCCGCGTCGAGTTCGCGGCGCGGGAACGGGCCGCCGAGGTCGTGCCAGCTCTTCGGCAGCTTCGCCAGCAGCCGTTCGGCCTCACCCCGCAGCGTGCGCGACAGCTGCGGGGGAGCGGGCACGGCCAGCCTCCGGGCGAGGTCGCTCATCACGCCGACGGCCTCGAGCACCGGCTCGCCGTGCAGCGTTCGCGTGTGGTCCAAGCGCTCCAGCAGCTGCACGCCCTCGTCCGGCGCCGACTCCAGCAGCAGCACCGCTCCGCGACCGGCCCATGTGGACAGTGCGAGCGGCTCGTCGCGCGATTCCTCGTGCTGCCAGCCGAGTTTGAGCACCGCCGGGGTGCCGTCGGCGCGGCGCACGGGCTGGGCGACGCCGACGAACCCGTGCAGGGCCGGACCTTCGAGCGTGAGGTCCCACTCGCGCGCGAACCGGTCGGCGAGGCCGGGCAGCGCCGCCAGCCACGGCAGGCAGTCCGGGCCGAGCACACGGGGCGCGCGGGCGGCGAACGGTGCGGGAACGACGAGTCTGGCCATGATCCCCATCGTGGCAGGCCCGGCGAACGCGTTTCGCCCGGCGCGAGGCGCGCGTACAGTGAACAACCAGGGGTTTTTCGATCCTGGGAGTGGCCATGATCGTGGAAATTCTGAGTGCGGTGGTCATCGTGGGCGGGGTGTGGCTCGCCTCGGGCGTGCGCGTGGTGAAGCAGTTCGAACGAGGCCTGGTGTTCCGCTTCGGCCGGGTGCGGCCCGAAGTGCGCGGGCCGGGTCTGACGCTGCTGGTACCCGGCGCCGACCGCATGCACAAGGTGAACATGCAGATCGTCACCATGCCGGTGCCGGGGCAGGACGGCATCACGCGGGACAACGTGACGGTGCGGGTCGACGCGGTCGTGTACTTCAACGTGGTCGACCCGGTGCGGGCGGCCATCAACGTGCAGGACTACCGCGCGGCCGTCGGGCAGGTGGCTCAGACGTCGCTGCGGTCCATCATCGGCAAGAGCGACCTCGACGACCTGCTGTCGAACCGGGAACGGCTCAACCAGGGCCTCGAGATCATGATCGACAGCCCCGCGATCGACTGGGGCATCCACATCGACCGCGTCGAGATCAAGGACGTGGCGCTGCCGGAGTCGATGAAACGGTCGATGTCGCGCCAGGCCGAAGCCGAGCGCGAGCGGCGGGCCCGCGTGATCTCGGCCGACGGTGAACTGCAGGCGTCGAACAAGCTCGCGCAGGCCGCGGCGGCGATGAGCGACCACCCGGGTGCGCTGCAGCTGCGCCTGCTGGAGACGGTGGTGCAGGTGTCGGCGGAGAAGAACTCGACGCTGGTGCTGCCGTTCCCGGTCGAGCTGCTGCGCTTCCTGGACGCGAACACGAAGAAGGCCCAGCAGTCCCCGGGGGAACCGGCCGACGAACCCGCCGACGCACCGGTCGAGCCGGCTGAGCCGCCGGCCGACTCGCGGGCTGAGCTACCGGTGGAGTCGCCTGCCGACGAGCCGCCGGCGCCGTTGCTGGGCAGGCCCGGGGCCAACGGCCACGCCGGTCCGCCGCAGCCGCGCCGGGAAGGGGACGCGCTCGCCGAGTGAGCCGCCGCTAGAATACAAGCGGAGTACTCTCCGGTTGCTGGCTTCCGGGGTTCCTGGGTGACGGGCGGGAGGCGCGGTGGCCGAGCGGCGCGCGGACGCGGTGCAGAACCGCGAGCGCATCCTGGCCGTGGCCCTGGAGGCGTTCACGGAGTCGCCCGACGCGTCGCTGAACTCGATCGCCAAGCGCGCGGGGGTCGGCGCGGGCACGCTGTACCGGCACTTCCCGAACCGCGACGCGCTGGTCCTGGAGGTCTACCGCTACGAGGTGCGGCAGGTCGCGGCCGCCGCACCGCGCCTGCTCGCGTCCCAGCCGCCGCTCGCCGCGCTGCGCGAGTGGCTGGACCACCTCGCCCACTACGGCACGACGAAGGCCGGGCTCGGTGAAGCGCTGTACACGGCGACCACGACCCACGAGGGGCTCGCCGCGGAGACGTACGAGCCGGTGATCGGCGCGTTGCGGCTGCTGCTGGAGGCGAACGAGGCGGCCGGCACCGTCCGCCCCGGCCTCGACCCCGACGACGTCCTGCTCATCACCGGGTTCCTCTGGCGCATCGACCCGAAGTCCGACTGGCGCACCCGCGCGTCCCGGATGCTCGACCTGCTCGTCGACGGGCTGCGCGTGCGCTAGTCGGTTGTCTCAGTTGTCGAGGTAGCCGTTGACCCCGAGGACGACGATCGTCACGAAGAACCCGATGTACAGCGCGACGATCACGTACCCGATCACCACGGCCGACAGCGCGATGCCGCGGCCGCCCGCTTCACCGCGGTTGGCCTTCGCCAGCGCGATGTGCCCCATGACGATGCCGGGGATCGCGATCAGGCACGTCAGCAGGCCCAGGAGCGAGCAGACCAGCGCGCCGATGGCCAGGCCGCTGGCCTGCTGGTTCGGGCCGTAGGGCGCGTACGGCTGGCCGTAGGGGGCCTGCGGGTACGGCTGGCCGTACGGCATCGGCGCGGGGGTGCCGGGAGCCGCCGGAACACCCGGAACACCCGGGGCGCCGGGGTAGGCGGCGGTCGGGCCCGGGTACGGCTGCCCCGGATAGGCCGGCGGCTGGTACGCGCTCGCGGCGAACTCGCCGGACGGCTGGCTGCCGGGCGTCGCGAAGCCGCCGGACGCAGTGGGCGTGGCGAAACCGCCGGTGTCGGGGGAGGTGCCGGGCGTGGCGAAGCCGCCGGATGCGCCAGGCGTGGTGAAGCCGCCGGCGTCGGGGGAGGTGCCGGGCGTGGCGAAGCCGCCGGACGCGCCAGGCGTGGTGAAGCCGCCGGCGTCGGGGGAGGTGCCGGGCGCGGCGAAACCGCCGGATGCGCCAGGCGTGGTGAAGCCGCTGGAGTCGGGGGAGCTGCCAGGCGCGGCGAAGCCACCGGCCGCCGCGGTGGTGTGACCACCCGTTGCGGCCTGCTCGCCGGACCCGGATGTGAAGCCGACGGTGGTGCTGCCCGAACCCGGCTCGGCCGCCGCGTCGGAGCCGAAGGCCGTCGCGTCGGTCAGCGGCGGGTCGTAGGGCGCGGGGTCGGCCGTGGCCGGCGGCGCGTAGGCCGCGGGTTCGGCGGTGGCGGGCGGTTCGTAGCTCGCCGTCCCGTCGGTGCTGCTGGTGCTGTCGGCCGGCCGATCCTGCGGCTCGGACGGGTTGGTCATGGGGTTCCCCCTCGGTTCTGGCGGTTGGGCACCGCGCACCTGCTCAGCCGAACGCGCCGAGGCGGGCGAGTTCGTGGACCACGAGCGGGATCGTGATGCCCCACACCACCAGTGCGAGGTACCCGATCACGAACCCGGCGATCGCCACCGCGCCGCCCGTCGCTCGGCCGTGGCGCGAGCGGTGGTAGGCGATGTGGCCCATCACGATCCCGGCGATCGCGGCGGGCGCGCACACGATCAGGCCCGCGATCGAGCACACCAGCGAGCCGATCGCGAGACCCGCGCCGGGCGGCGGGCCTTGCGGCGGGTACGGCTGGTGTTCGAACGACGAGTGCTCGTATCCCTCGCTCATCACGCTCCTTCCCCACCACAGGTTGTCCGGATCCGCACTTTAACGGGGTAAACGCGGCCCATTCGTGAGCACCCTCATAGGCGCGCACCCGCTCAGCCGTGAATACTCCGCGGTAACCCCCGCGGAAGGGAGCTCCCGATGGCCCGCCTCGCCCAAACCGCAGGCCTGACCGATGTGCAGTCCGAGATTTTGGCGACGGTGCGGTCGTTCGTGGATCGGGAGGTGATTCCGCATGCGCAGGCGCTGGAGCGTGCGGATGTGTATCCGGTGGAGATCGTGGAGGGGATGAAGGAGCTGGGCTTGTTCGGGTTGACGATCCCGGAGGAGTTCGGTGGTCTTGGCGAGTCGTTGTTGACCTATGCGCTGGTGGTGGAGGAGATCGCGCGGGGGTGGATGAGTGTGTCGGGGGTGATCAACACGCATTTCATCGTGGCGCACATGCTGGCTCGGCA